>JANYFU010000396.1 GCA_025359665.1 Caulobacteraceae bacterium | reverse complement strand
ATGGCGGGCATCGTCGACGCGGCCGTCCGGGGCGAATTGACCCCCAAGATCGCTCGGACCGTCCCCTTGTCCGAAGCGATTCCCGCCATCGTCGAACTGGAGACGACCGGCCTGCCAAAGGGTAAACTGGTCGTTCTGCCGGCCGGCCATTGACCTCGTTCGCCCGTATCATCATATCGACTTTGTCGATACACTGGGACGGACCTCGATGCGCCTGCACATTCGAAAATGGGGCAACAGCGCCTCGGTGAGGATACCGGCCTCGGTGATGGCCTCGGCGTCAATCGCCGTCGATCAGCTGGTGGATGTCCGTGAAGAAGGCGGCGTGATCGTCATCGAGCCGATCAGGGCGCCGGCCTATGACTTGGACACGCTGCTCGATCGTATGACGCCCGACACCTTTCCCGACGAGGTCGAGTTCGGTCCGCCGATCGGCGGTGAAATCTGGTGAGACCTGGTTATGTGCCGGAAGCCGGGGACATCGTATGGCTTCACTTCGATCCCCAGGCGGGGCACGAACAGGGAGGTCATCGCCCAGCGTTGGTGCTGTCGCCGGCCGCCTATAACGGGCGACGGGGGATGATGATCTGTTGCCCTATGACATCGCGGATCAAAGGCTATGTGTTCGAGGTGGTCGTCAGCCACGATCCGCCCAGCTCGATCCTGGCAGATCAGATCAAGAGCCTGGATTGGCGCGCCCGGCGGGCTGAACCGAAGGGTTCCGTGCCGATGTCGGCCTTGGCTGAGGTTAAGGCCAAGATTCGCGCGCTTTTGGATTTTTGAAGCTGCGAATTCGTCATAGGCTTGTTTGCGGAGGCGCGCCATGAGCGACGGTTCGATTGATCTGAAGGCGCCGGACCCGGGCGATCAGGCCCGCGCGGCCGTCTGGGCCCTGCCGCTGGCGGACATCAACCCCGCCCAGCCGGCGCTGTTCCAGGCCAACGCCTTCTGGCCGTATTTCGAGCGGCTGCGGGCGGAGGACCCGGTGCATTTCACGGCCGATAGCGCCTATGGCCCGTATTGGTCGATCACCAGATACAACGACATCATGGCCATCGACACCAATCACCAGGTGTTCAGCTCCGACAGCCTGCACGGCGGTATCAGCATCGCCGGCGAGCCCAATCCCGATGGCGGCACGATGTTCATCGCCATGGATCCGCCCAAGCATGACATCCAGCGCAAGACCGTAAATCCGGTGGTGTCGCCGGCCAATCTGCAGGTGCTGGCCCCGATCATCCGCGAGCGGGCCGGCAAGATTCTCGATTCCCTGCCGATCGGCGAGGCGTTCGACTGGGTGGACAAGGTCTCGATCGAACTGACCACCATGACCCTGGCCACGCTGTTCGACTTTCCGTTCGAGGAGCGCCGCAAGCTGACCCGCTGGTCCGACGTGGTCACCGCCGTTCCCGGCCACGGCGTGGTCGACAGCTGGGAACAGAAGATGCGCGAGATCGAGGAGTGTTTCGCCTATTTCACCCGGCTGTGGAACCAGCGGGTCAACGCCCCGCCGGCCGGCGACCTGATCTCGATGCTGGCCCACGGCGAGGCGACGCGAAACATGCCGGCGCGGGAGTATCGCGGCAATGTCATCCTGCTGATCGTCGGCGGCAACGACACCACCCGCAACACCATCACCGGCAGCGTGCTGGCCCTCAACCAGAACCCCGACCAGTACGCCAAGCTGCGCGCCGACCCGTCGCTGATCCCCGGCATGGTGTCGGAAACCATCCGCTGGCAAACGCCGCTGGCCCACATGCGTCGCACCGCGGTGCGGGATTTCGAGTTCCAGGGCAAGCTGATCCGCAAGGGCGACAAGGTGGTTATGTGGTACGTCTCGGGCAACCGCGACGAGACGGTGATCGACAATGCGGACGCCTATGTCATCGACCGCGCCCGGCCGCGCATGCACATGTCGTTCGGCTTCGGCATCCACCGCTGCGTCGGCAACAGACTGGCCGAGCTGCAGCTACAGATCGTCTGGGAAGAAATCCTCAAGCGCTTCCCGGTGATCGAGGTCCAGCGCGAACCCAAGCGGGTCTATTCGACCTTCATCAAGGGTTACGAAGACCTGCCGGTGGTGATCCCGTATCGGGTGTAGCGGCCTGGGTGATCTCTTTCGCGCGTTTTGTCCTCAGCGCTTCGGCGATCTCGGCGTGTCGCGTCCGGGTGATGCCGTAGGAGACAAAGATCAGCATCGAGATCACCGCGACGACTGAAGCCAGGGGTCCCCAGACGAACACAAGTCGCTCTTGCACCTCGTGAGGCAGGGTGACGCCGACCCGACGGCCGATGTCGTTGGGGAACCGAATGATGTCCAGGGCCACGCCGGCAAGCAGGACGCCGGCGCCGGACGCCGCCTTGTTGGCAAAGCCGAGACCTGCGAAATAGAGGCCTTCCCGCCGGCGGCCGAACAGATGCTCATGCTCGTCGGCGGCGTCGGCCATCATTGACGGATAGGCTACGGAAACAAATCCGACGCCGATCCCGGCGACGAACGAATTGAGCTGCATGGGCGTCAGGGCCGCCGAGCCGATCGGCCTGTAAAGGTCAAGCAGCCACGAGCCCTGGATCACCAGCCAGTTGGCGATCAGCAGCGACAGCCCGATCAGCACAACGGTCTTTTTCTCCAGGCGGCGCTGCATCAGTGGCGCGCCTCCCACGCCCAACAGTATGCCAACGAGAAAGGCGTAGCTGATGAACTGAATATCCTCGCTTTTGATCCGCCAGACGAAGACGAACGAATGGCTGTTCAAGGTCGCGTTCAAACCCTGCGCGACATAGGTGATGACCGCGGACCCGAACAGAAGCCGAAACGATCGATTGGCGAAGATCTCTTGCAGTTCAAGCGGCAGGCGCAGCCACATGGACCCGGCGACCTGTTCGGGCTGGGGGAGCGAAGCGGCAAAGCGGCGCATGCCCAGGCAGCATAGGGTCGTGCAGGCGCACAGGATCGCGGCCACGGACCAGCCGAAAGCTGGATATCCGTCCGCTCGCTGCAATCCGCCGTTGGCGAAGAACAGCGAGAACCCCATGGCCGTGATCGCGGTTCCGAAGACGATCCCGGCGATGGCTCTGTAGACGACGACGCTGGTCCGTTCGGCGTAGTCCGTCGCCATCTCAGCCCCAAGAGCGATGTAGGGCACATTGAACAGGGAGATGAAGGCGCGGCTGGCGACCGACATCAGCGTGAGCCATCCGAACAACAGCGGCTGACTGAGGTTCTTCGGCGGCGAGAACAACAGACCGATTGAGATCGTGATCAGCGGGATCGCAGCGATCATCGGGGGCATTCGACGACCGAGTCTGGATTTGATGTTGTCCGACCAGGAACCGACCATCGGATCGACGACCGCGTCGAGGGCCAGGCCCACCGCGAGGGCCGCGCCGACCAGCCCGCCGGCCAGCCCGAGGACCGCCGTATAGTAGAAGAACACGAACCCGATCGCGGTGTCGAAGCCGCCGGTTTGGGCGGCCTGACCCAGGCTATAGAAGATCTTCCGCACGACCGTCGGCCGGGCGGCGCCGGTGATCGGAGCTTCGGGTGGTGGGTGAGCGGAGGCCGACGTTGTGGTC
The DNA here is from genome assembly GCA_025359665.1 of Caulobacteraceae bacterium. GTDB lineage: Bacteria > Pseudomonadota > Alphaproteobacteria > Caulobacterales > Caulobacteraceae > Acaudatibacter. The sequence continues at coordinate 4,382 of JANYFU010000396.1, read as the reverse complement.
ACGAGTTGAGTCGGTCGCCCATGAAGCCCCGGAAGTTGACGCTGTAGAACTTCTCTCGCGCCACCTCGCCGACACCGGACATCGTCTTCTCGAACCGTCCGATCGGCTCGTCGCCGCCTTCGTGGTGCGCCGGCATGCGCGGGGCGTTGTTGTTGAACGAAGACGGGGCCGGGTTATAGCAACCGCCACTCACGCCGACGTGCAACGTGATCGCCAATCCGGCGTCCGGGATGCGACCTCGGTCGAAGGTGATTGCCAGACCCAGCAACTGGTTCGTGGCGAAATCAGCCCGCCGGCGCCCAGCCGGCGTGGAAGCCGAACGGCACACGGTGGGGAATGCGGATTGTCGCCACCGGCGGCCCCTCGAAATCCTGTGCGTCAATGATCTGGCATTCGCTGCGCCGGGTGTTTTCGTCCCAGACGAAGAGAATGACATAGCCGTCGTCCTCGGTCTTGGCGCCGTTGCGCTTGACGAAGACGCCTTCGCCGCCCCAGCGGCCCTCGCCCAGTTCATGCACCTGGATGGCGCCGGTCTCGTTGTCATACTTCAGTTCGGCGTTGAACAGGGCGTCGTGCTCCAGATCGAAGCGCGCGGCGTAGGTGTAGCGGCTCTTGCGTCCGACCAGGTCGTCATTGATCCGGGTGAAGTCGCAATGGTGGCGGGTATCGAGATGGCGCTCGCTGGCCTTGCCGGTCTTCATGTTCAGCCGCCATTCGTAAAGCTGGCCGAGCTGGTCGCTCATGTCGGTGTGCTTGCCGGCGTTCTCGGTCGCTCGGGAGATGTCGGAACGCAACGAGCGGCTGGCTTGCACGATGATCTCATCGCCCTCTTCCCAGGCGTTGGAGACGTGGAACACCATCGAGACGTCGACATCGAACCATTTTACATCTTCGTCCTTACCGTAGCGCGGTATCACGCCCAGACGTGAGCCGTTCTCCGGCTCCCAGTCCAGCATCAGGCCGCCGCTCATGGCCCGCTGAAAATCGAAGGTGATCGGCATGTCGAGGAACACGGTGAAGTGTTCGGTGATCGCACAGTCGTGCATCATCACGCCCTTGGGCATGGTGATTGGCGTGGTGTGGACCAGCTCACCGCTGGCGTTGATCACGCTGTAGTTCAGGAATGGGGGAAACGGCGCATAGCCAAACGTCATCATCTCGCCGGTCACCGCGTCGACCTTGGGGTGAGCGGTGAAGGGGTGCTTCAGCTTGCCGTCGAAGGTTTCCTCGCCCACCGTGCCCAGGTCCGGCAGGGTCATCTTGTGGGGCGGCGCGGCCTCCATCAAGGCGTAGAGCGTGTTATTGTGATAGACCATGGCGGTGTTGGCGGTGTTCTTCATCGGGCCCTCTTCCGGCAGGGGCACGCCCTTGGCGAAATCGACCATGCCGGCCATGCCCTTCCAGATCCAGGTTCCCTTGGCGCGCTCCTTGCGCAGACCTTCGGTATCGACAAAGCGGTTGCGATAAGTGGCCTTGCCGTCTTCGAACTGAACGGCGTGGATCATACCGTCGCCGTCAAAGATATGATAAGTCGCCTCATCCGGCACGAACACCGGATTAGGTCCAATGCGCAGGAAGTGGCCGTTGATATCCTTGGGGATGACGCCCGTAACCTCAAGGCAGGGCGCGACATGCTCCTCCATTACCGGGGCGTAATTACCCGAAAGAAATGGGTTCGCGGCCGCGATGGTTTTGGAAATGGCGTTCAAATGATCCTCCCAATGTGTAACGCGCACCAGCCCGCGCCGCTTATGCGGAACACTCGCCGAACACTTGACCGAATTTGTAGGGTCTAGGCCGTGCGAGGTCAATGTAAATTTACGCTGTAAGCACTTGTCGGAACCGGCCCCGAAAGCACCTCGCCCGGAGATCCGCTTTCAGCCGGCTCCTGCCACCTTGGATCGATCGGCTTCGAGGTCCAGCGCGAACCGAAACGCGTCTATCCGACCTTCATTAAAGGCTATGAGGATCTGCCGGTGGTGATCCCGTACCGGCTGTAGTCGCAACAACAGGGCAGGAGGCCCGCATCATGGCCATCGAGAAACAGGTCGTCCGGTTCGGACCGCTGAAGGACTTCATCGCCCAGGGCGTGCGGGTCGGGGATACGATCCATCTTTCGGGACAGGTCAGCGTCGACGCGGCCGGGGCGCCGGTCGCGCGGGGCGACATCGTCGGCCAGACCCGGCAGGCCTACGCCAATGTCGCCGAGGTGCTCGGCCATTTCGGCGCGACCCTCGACAACGTCGTGTCGGAAACCTGGTTCGTGACCGACGTCCCCGGCCTGAACAGACAGGCCCGGGGGGTGTTCGGCGCCAGGACCGAGGCCTATGGCGGCCCGCCCGACACCGCCCAGACCCTGATCGGGGTCAGCGCCCTGTTTCAGCCGGACCTGATGATCGAGATCCAGTGCGTGGCGCGCATCTGAGCCTGGCCGCCGCCGATCCGGCCACGCCGAAGCGTGCCGGTCAGGTGGCGAGTAAGGCGGATTCGTCCGCGATCGCCCTCTACACAGTCCCGGCGCCCGAGCCGCGCGGCTGTCTGCTCGCCTCCGCGTCGCTCGCCGACGCCTCCCTGTCGGTGGTGAACCGCGAGGCGGTCGCCGGGGCGCTGGGCGCCGTCGAACGCGTCCTGCTCGACTTCTTCGTCCACGCGGATCTGCCCAGAGAGCGGGCGGCGGCGCACGCGCGCCTCTGCGCCACAGTCCTCTACGGACTGTCGGCCCGCGCCAGACTTGGGGTGGAGGCCTCCATCCTCAACGAGGACGCCGGCCGCTTTGTCGCGTTCCTGCTACAAGGCGAGGGCGGCGTCTGAGCGCACGCCAGACTGGACTACCATCTCGGATCGATCGGCGTCTCCAAACCCAGGCGAGCTTCCACCGCTTCGGCGGCGTCAAGGCATAGATCGTCGCGCATTCGGCGGCCGGTCAGCAGCACCCCGACCGGCAGGCCGCTGGCGGGGTCGAGGCCGGCGGGCACGCAGGCCGAGGGCAGGCCGAGCAGATTGGCCGGAACCACCGGGCGCATCAGCTCCATCACCGCCGCGGAGCCCTCGGGGCCGGCGACGTCGAAGCCGTGAGTGAAGGGCAGGGTGGTCCAGGTCGGCGACAGGATCAGCGGATGGTCGGCCATGAACATCGACCAGTCCCGGGCGATCGAATCCCGGGCCACCATCAGGCCGGACAGCGCCAGCGGATCTTCCAGCGGCGGGGTCACGGCTTTGATGGCGTCCAGGAACGCCCGGCCGTCGGCGCCCATCAAGGGCGCCATGTTGGGCAGGCCCAGGGCGAAGTCGCCCAGCAGGAACCGCGCCCACACGCCGATCGCCTGTTCATAGCTGGCCGGACAGGCCTCGACGACATCATAGCCGGCGTTGGAGAGGGCGTCGGCGGCCCGGCGGGTGGCGGAGGTTACGGCGGAATCGGTGCCGCCACCGGGTGGCGCGGCGATCACCGCGACCTTGATCGCGCCCGGGTTCGGCGGTCCATCGAAAGGGACGTCCAGCGACCAGGGATCGCGCGGATGCGCGCCCGACAATACCTTCAGGCCCAGGCGCACATCGGCCACGCGCCGGGCCATCGGGCCTTGCACCGCCATGGCCTGGACCGAGAACAACCGGTCGGCGGTCGGTCCGAAGGCTGCGTCCGGCACCCTGCCCATGGTCGGGCGGATCGAGGCGATGCCGCAGACCGTGGCAGGATTGCGCAGCGAGCCGCCGATGTCGTTGCCCAGGCCCAGTGGGCTCATCCCCGACGCCAGGGCCGAGGCCTCGCCGCCGCTGGAGCCACCGGCCGTGCGCGTCTCGTCCCAGGGGTTACGGGTCAAGCCGTGTAGCGAGCTGTCGGTATGCACGCGCAACGCCATGTCGGGAAGGTTGGTGCGGCCGATCGGAATGGCGCCGGCAGCGCGCATCCGCTGCACAACGGGGGCGTCGACGGGGACCACGGCGTCGGCCAGCGGGATCACGCCCTGAGTTGTCGGCAGGCCCGCCATGTCGATATTTTCTTTGACCGTGATCGGCACGCCGTGCAGTGGTCCCAGCGCCGCGCCCGCCGCCACCTGCCGGTCGGCCAATTCGGCGCCGGCGCGGGCCTCGTCGGCCAGCACCCGTACGACGGCGTTCAGCTTCGGATTGACCTCGGCGATGCGGGCGAGGTGGGCCTCGATCACTTCGGCCGAGGAGGTCTGTCGCGTGGCGATCAGCCGTGCCAGATCGGTGGCGGAGTGACGCCAGAGTTCGGTCATGCGGGCTCCCGGAGTCGCGTTCCTACGCCGCCGACGCTGGAGCCCGCCAACCCTGGTGTCAAGCCGCCAGGATGCGGCCGGAAGCCCCGCGCCGGCGCCGGGCCGCGGCGCCGATACCGACCACGCCCAGGATCATCATCG
>JANYFU010000395.1 GCA_025359665.1 Caulobacteraceae bacterium | reverse complement strand
GCGGTGCGCCTGTCGCTGATTCCGGTCGAGACGATCGCCGAGCGGCGGTTCCACTTGACGGCCTATTGGCCCCTGGCGTCAGGCCGGTTCTGGTATCTGTTCTTGTGCTACTGCCTGTGCTTCCTGATCGTGATGGCTCTGGGGCTAGTCTATGTCGCTGCCGGCGGGTTCATATTCTGGCTGGCCCATCCCGACCTTGGCGCCGGCAATCTGTTGCGGCGTGGCGGCGTGCTGGGACTGGCCGCCATCCTGACGGCGTTGACCGCCGGCTACTGGCTGGTGTCCACGACGATATTCTGCGCCTGTCAAGCCTATGCCTTCAAAGTCATCGTCGCCGACGGCAAGGCCGGCGTCGCCATCGCCGCCAGCGGCGCGCGACGACCCCTCTGATCGCTAAGCCGAAGCGCTGGGACGGGCCGACACACGGGCGTGCCAGGCGGTGAGGTTCTTGTGCTCCGGATCGATTGGCAGGCCGATCCAGGTCGCGAAATCCACCGTCGACTGAGCGCAGATATCGGCCATGCTATAGGCCTCGCCGGCGATGAACGGCTTGGTTTCCAGCTCCCGGTCCAGCCACTTCTGGGCGTTGGCGTAGGCCTGGATGTTGGATTCGCCGAAATCCTTGTATTGGGTCAGCAGGGCGGCGGTGTAGGGGTGAAAATGCCGCCAGTAGTTCCCCACCGGCGTCATCAGCACGAACTCCATGCGCCTGACCCACATATCGACACGGGCCTTCTCGATCGCCGTGCGGCCGAACAGCGACGGCTCGGGCTTGATCTCCTCGAAATAACGGCAGATCGCGACGGTTTCCGAGATCGCTTCGCCGTCGTCCAGTTCCAGCGTCGGGATCTGGCCCAGGGAGTTCTTGGCGCGGAATTCCTCTGATTTGTGTTCGCGTTTTATCATGTCGATGCGCGTTTCAGGCAGGTCGATACCCTTTTCGACCAGAAACATCCGTACGCGGCGCGGGTTCGGCGCCGGCATCGGCGCGCCATAAAGCTTCATGATCGTTCCCTCCCCAGATTTGCCGCACGTGAACCCGACTGAGGCGCAAGCGCAAGGGCGGAATAAGTTCTCCTCACCCGCAACGCGGGGAGGTGGCGCGCGCCAAGGGCGCGTGACGGAGGGGGCGCAAGGCGGCGGCGGAACTCTGTATAGCCTTGGCGCCGTCAATCTCTGTTCCGCCAGTGGGAGTGACCCGGCTTTGCGCCCCCTCCGTCAGGCCTCCGCCTTGGCGCGGGCGCGCTTGGGCTTGAGAGCGGCGAGGTTGCGGTGATGCCGCGCCAGAACCTCGCTCAGATACCGCCCGGTCCAGCTGGCCTGATCCGCCGCCACCTGCTCGGGCGATCCCACCGCCACGATCTGGCCGCCGCCGTCGCCGCCCTCGGGACCGAAATCGACGATCCAGTCGGCGGTTTTCACCACGTCCAGATTGTGCTCGATCACCACCACGGTGTTGCCCTGGTCGACCAGTTCGTGGAGCACCTCCAGCAGCTTGCGCACATCCTCGAAATGTAGGCCGGTGGTCGGTTCGTCGAGGATATACAGCGTGCGGCCCGTGGCCCGGCGGGACAGCTCCTTGGAGAGTTTGACTCGCTGGGCCTCACCGCCCGAAAGCGTCGTCGCCTGCTGGCCGACCTTCACATAGCCTAGCCCGACGCGCTTCAGGGTCTCCATCTTGTCGCGGATCGGCGGCACGGCCTTGAACATGTCGGCCGCCTCGTCGACGGTCATGTCCAGCACATCGGCGATGCTCTTGCCGCGGAAGAAGATCTCCAGGGTCTCGCGGTTGTAGCGCTTTCCCCGGCAGACATCGCAGGTGACATAGACGTCGGGCAGAAAGTGCATCTCGATCTTGATCAGCCCGTCGCCCTGGCAGGCCTCGCAGCGCCCGCCCTTGACGTTGAAGCTGAACCGCCCAGGCCCGTAGCCCCGCGCCTTGGCCTCGGGCAGGCCCGCGAACCAGTCGCGGATCGAGGTGAAGGCGCCGGTGTAGGTGGCCGGGTTCGATCGGGGCGTGCGTCCGATCGGGCTCTGGTCAATGTCGATGACCTTGTCGAAGTTCTCCAGCCCGTCGATCCGCTCGTGCGCGGCCGGCGCGTCGGAGGCGTTGTTCAGCCGCCGCGCCGCCGCCTTGTAGAGGGTCTCGATGGTGAAGGTCGATTTGCCGCCGCCCGAGACGCCAGTGATGCAGGTAAAGGTTCCCACCGGAATCTCGCCGGTGACGCCCTTGAGGTTGTTGCCGCTCGCGCCGACCACCCGCAGCAGCCGCTTGGTCGAGAATGGCCGGCGCCGCGCCGGAATCTCGATGCGCCGGGCGCCGGTTAGATACTGTCCGGTCAGACTGTGCGGATTGGCCATGATGTCGGCCGGCTTGCCCTCTGCGACCACGGCGCCGCCGTGCACCCCGGCCGCCGGACCCATGTCGATCACATGGTCGGCGACCATGATCGCCTCCTCATCGTGCTCCACGACCAGTACGGAATTGCCGAGGTCGCGCAGGCCCTTGAGGCTGGTCAGCAGGCGGGCGTTGTCGCGCTGGTGCAGGCCGATCGATGGCTCGTCCAGCACATAGAGCACGCCGGTCAGGCCCGATCCGATCTGGCTGGCCAGGCGGATGCGCTGGCTCTCGCCGCCCGACAGCGTGCCGGACCCGCGCGACAGGTTCAGATATTCCAGCCCGACGTCGACCAAGAACCGCAGGCGGTCGTTGATCTCCTTCAAAATACGCCGGGCGATCTCCATCTGTTTGTCGGTCAGTTCGGTTTCCAGCGACTCGAACCAGTCGCGCGCCGGGCGGATGGCCAGGATGCCGGCCTCGGCGATGTTCTTGCCGCCGACCTTCACCGCCAGGGCCTCGGGCTTCAGCCTCGCGCCGTGGCAGACCGGGCATGGGGTCTCGGACTGATAGCGGCCCAGCTCCTCGCGCACCCAGCTCGAATCGGTCTCGCGCCAGCGCCGCTCCAGATTGGGCAGCACGCCCTCGAAGGTCTTGTTGACCTCGTATTTGCGGGCGTTGTCGTCATAGACGAACTTGATCTTGTCCTTTCCCGAACCCCTCAGCACGATGGCCTTGGCCTTGTCGTCCAGCTTCCACCATGGCTCGTCCATCGAGAACCCGTAATGTCTGGCCAGGGCCTGCAGCGTCTGGGTGTAGAGCGGCGAGGGGCCTTTGGCCCAGGGCGAGATGGCGCCCTTGTGCAGGCTGCGCTCCTTGTCCGGCACCACCATGTCGGCGTCGAACCCGAGTTTCACCCCTAGGCCGTCACAGGTCGGGCAGGCGCCGGCCGGATTGTTGAACGAGAACAGGCGTGGTTCGATCTCGGCGATCGAGAACCCAGACACCGGGCAGGCGAACTTCTCGGAGAAGATCAACCGGCGCGGTTCTTTGTTCTCGGCCGGCGCGTCGGCCCATTCCGCAACCGCGATCCCGTCGGCCAGTCGCAGTGCGGCCTCAAGGCTGTCGGCGTAGCGGGTTTCCAGTCCCGCCTTGGTGACCAGGCGGTCCACCACCACGTCGATGTCGTGCTTGAAGGTCTTCTCCAGCGCCGGCGCGTCCTCGATCGGATAGTAGGTCCCGTCGATCTTCAGCCTCTGGTACCCGGCCTTCTGCCATTCGGCGATTTCCTTGCGGTATTCGCCCTTGCGGTCGCGAATCACGGGCGCCAGCAGATAGATTCGCTCGCCGTCCGGCAGGGCGGTCAGCTTGTCGACCATCTGGCTGACTGTCTGGCTGACGATCGGCAGGCCCGTGGCCGGCGAGTAGGGGATGCCGACCCGCGCCCACAGCAGGCGCATATAGTCGTGAATCTCGGTAACGGTGCCGACGGTCGAGCGCGGATTGCGGCTGGTGGTCTTCTGCTCGATCGAAATGGCCGGCGACAGGCCCTCGATCAGATCGACATCGGGCTTGCTCATCAGCTCCAGGAACTGGCGCGCATAGGCCGACAGGCTCTCGACATAGCGTCTCTGGCCCTCGGCGTAGATGGTGTCGAAGGCCAAGCTGCTCTTGCCCGAACCGGACAGGCCAGTGATCACCACCAGTTCGTCGCGCGGGATGTCGACGCTGACGTTCTTCAGGTTGTGTTCGCGGGCGCCGCGCACGCGAATGAAGCGGGATTGTTCGTGCATAGGCCCAGCTTAAACTTTTCGCCGCGCCGCGCGCGGATCAAGGCTGTCTACTTAGTAGAATGAGTCGCGTTTACGACAAGAACAAATCACGAACGCGCGATATCGGGGCTGCCGTTGCCGCCCTGGCGGGCGCCGCAGGTCTCACAGATCAGGGCCTGGCCCTTGCGGACCAGCGCCAGATCACCACACGCCGGGCAGACATCGGCGACCGGACCCCGCCCACCGGTCCCGCCCAGGCGCGCGGGCGTCGGCAGAAACACCAGGTTGTCCGGCGTCGCGCCGCGCGAGTATCCCTTGGAAATGAACCTCGCCGCCGGCTGCGGCTCGTCCGCCGCGCCGCGACCGAGACCGTCGGCGTTGAGTTCTCCCGGATCCAGGTTGGCCAGGTCCTGCCGATCGAGATAGGAGACGCCCAGCTCGCGGAACACATAGTCGAGGATCGATGTCGCCGAGCGGATCGAGTCGTTGCCGGTTACAGGGCCGGCGGGGTCGAAGCGCGTGAACACGAAGGCGTCGACGAACTCATCCAGCGGCACGCCGTACTGCAGCCCGATGGAGATCGCGATGGCGAAGTTGTTCATCAGGGAGCGGAAGGCGGCGCCTTCCTTGTGCATGTCGATGAAGATCTCGCCCAGTTCGCCATCGTCATACTCGCCGGTGTGCAGATAGACCTTGTGGCCGCCGATGCTGGCTTTCTGGATGTAGCCCTTGCGCCGATCGGGCAGGCGCTGGCGGCTGCGGTTCACCTCGATGATCCGCTCGATGACGCGCTCGCGAGGCGGCGGCGCGGCGGCCGGCGGTTCGGCCATCGCCGGCTCCGGCAGGTCGAGGCGGAAAGCCTCGGGTGGATCGCCCCGGGTGATGGCCAAAGCGCGAACGCCAGCCCCGGCCACCTCCGTCTGGACCTCGACGGCCACTTGGGGAAGATCGGCGAAGGCTAGGCGCGGCGCCAGGGTCAGGGGCGCGCAGGTGAAAGCTTGCATCGCCAGTGTCATGGCGATCCGGTCAGTGAGACCGATATCCAGCGGCCCTCGGAATATGGCGCGGCCTTCGCCGTTAAGGAACGCCGCGTCCGAGAGACCTCCCGCGCCCATCACCCAGGCCTCCGCGGTGGAAATTTCTGCTGCCGTGAATCCCGCCATGGCCAGGGTGTCGAAACCCCGCGCGACCGCCGCCTCGGCCGACGCACCAAGAACGTCGCAGACGAACCCCACCCCGACCACGGCCGGCGCGAACGCCACGCGAAGGTCGGCCGCATCGATCAGGGCGGCTTCCACCGCCGCGATTTCGTGGTCGGTGAAACCTCGCACCCCCAGGGCGGCCGGATCGAGGCCCGGCGCTTCGGCCAGGGTTCTATGGCCGGTCAGATGCGGCCGAGCGACACTCGCCGGAACACCCAGCTCCGCCAGCCCGTCTAGGGCGAAGCGATTGATGGAGGGTATCGGCGCGCCGTCGGCGGTCTCCGATACGCCCATCGGTCCATTCCACGGGTTGGCGCCCAGGACCAGGCTTCCCAGCCTGAGAGCCAGTTCTTCATCGGCGGCCGCGCCGCCGGTCACCAGGGCGTTGCGCAGGCCGGTCGCCGCGGCCCTCGCGAGGGTTTCTTCCATCAGCGTGAGCGCCAGCTTGGCCGCCGGACTCGCGGGCATGCGCCGCATCGCCTCCAACCTCGTGGTCAGATCGGCGAGGCGCTGGTTTCGGTCGTTGTCAAAGCGCGGATAGGCGCCGATCCGGGCGGCTATCTCGGCGGAGGCTGAAAGCGCGGCGGCGGCGGCGAGCGCCTGCAACCCGGCGGCGCGATCACACCCATCCGGCGCGCCGTAAGTCAGCCCCTCGGCCACCAGCCGCTCGGCCATGCCCGCCAG
>JANYFU010000353.1 GCA_025359665.1 Caulobacteraceae bacterium | reverse complement strand
AGGCGCGCGGCGTTGGCCATGTCCTGGAAATTCAGCAGGCAGAGATAGTTCTCGCGCCCCTTGCGCACCACCGCCTTCACCGCCCGCACGGCGGGGTCGGGGAAGATCGACTGGCTCTCGCGCTCGATCTGGCGCTGCAGGGCGCGGGTATAGGTCGATACCCAGACCCCCGGCCCGTTGGCCTCGGCCCACAGGGACGCCGGCGCCAGATAGCCCAGGGTCTTGCCGATCCCGGTGCCCGCCTCGGCCAGCATCATCATCGGCTCGCCCTCGCGCAGGCGCGGCTGAAAGGCGAAGGCAGCCTCGGCGGCGAACACCGCCTGCATCGGCCGCGCCTCGTCGAGGCCCGAGCGCTCCAGAAGCAGGGCCAGGCGTTCGGCCGCCGCCGCCGGTTCTATGGGCCGGGTTCCCGCCTCGCCCGGCGGAGCCTGATCCTCCCACTCCGCCACCCGGCCCCAGACATCGAGCCCGTCGCCACGCCAGGGCCGGCCCAGCGGCGCGGATCTCAGCGCGGCGATCGCCGGCGCCGCCCACGGCCAGCCGGCCCGGCCAAGCACCTCGGCCTGGGCCAACGCCTCCTCGCGGCTAGGTGTCGGCGAGGCCGCCAGTTCGGCCAGCAGAGCCTGGGCCACGCCCCGCAACGCCGCGGCCTGGATCGGCGCGTCGCGCGGCTCCGGCAGCCCCAGGGCGATGCATAGTCCAACCGCCGACGGCGCACAGAACCGCGCAGGCCGAACGAAGGCGAACAGTTCCAGCACGTCAAACAGCCGTGGCGAGCGTGGCGGAGACGGGAGGTCCAGCCGACGCGCGGTCATGGCGGCGTGAGCGACAAGCACCGGACCTTGCTCGAACAGCTCCCGCGCCTCGGGCGGCCGGGCAGGCCGGGCGTTCGCCCCATCGGCGATCCCCGATCGACCACCCGGAAGAACCACCAGGGCGGGAGCGAGATCCAGAGATGAGGCCAGGGCGTTCACGACGCTTATTGTAGCGCAGGGCCACGAGAAACGTAACGAGAACATCAATCGCAAAGCCAGAGGTTGGTCGCCAGACGTTGCGATCGATCCCGCATCGCCTCTACAGTCCGGACAGAAAACGCCAAGCCCGAACGAATGAGGCATGAAGTCATGACCGCCCCTATCCGCATTGATCCCGACACCGGCTTGAAGATCTTCGCGACGCGGGCGGCCATGGCCACCGACAGGATCGCCGGCAAGGGCTATTCGGTCGTGACCGACGAGGCGCTCAAGACCCTGCCGGAGTTGCCGCCCGGCGCGACTTTCAACGCCGAGGAACAGGCCAAATACCGCGCGTTCAAAGAAGCCCGCCGTGGCGCCGCCGACTACATGACCATGGAAGGCGACTTCGCCAAATACCTGGCCGACGTCTATTCGACCGATCCAGTGCCGCGCGAGGCGCTGACCGACGAGTGCGAAATCCTGGTGGTCGGCGCCGGCTTCGCGGGGCTTTTGCTTTGGCACAAGCTACGCGAGGCGGGTTTCCACGACGTGCGCTTCTGCGAGAAGGGCGGCGACGTCGGCGGCACCTGGTACTGGAACCGCTATCCGGGTATCGCCTGCGACGTGGAGGCCTACAGCTATCTGCCGTTGCTGGAGGAGAGCGGCTATGTGCCGACCATGAAATTTGCTTCGGGCTTCGAGATTCTCGAACATTGCCAGAGGTTAGCCGACAAGTTCGGTTTTTATGACCACTGCCTGTTCCACACCACGGTCGAGGAGACCGCCTGGGACGAGCAAGCCGGCCGCTGGACGGTGACCACCGATCGCGGCGACCGCATGCGGGCGCGGTTCGTGATCCTCGCCAACGGCATCCTGACCACGCCGAAGCTGGCGCGGATTTCGGGAATGGAAACGTTCAAGGGCGAGGCCTTTCACACCTCTCGCTGGAACTACCATGTCGACCTTAAGGGCAAGCGGGTCGGCATCATCGGTACTGGCGCCACGGCGGTGCAGGCGATCCCCGAACTGGCGAAGACCGTCGGCGAGCTTTACGTGTTTCAACGCACGCCCTCGTCGATCGACGTGCGCGACCAACGCGCGACGACCGAGGAAGAGAAGGCCGCCTGGGCCAAGGAACCCGGCTGGGCCCGGGCCAGAAGGGCGCGGTTCGCCAAGATCTCTGCGGGCCGGACCGCCATGCAGGCCAACGACGACTACCTTTCCGGCAAGGTCGCCGACTTCAAGGAGCGCAAGCAGTACGAGCGCATGCTCAGCGCCGAGGAACTGATCGAAAAGCAGCTCGACGCCAATTTCAGGATCATGGAACAGATCCGGGCCCGGGTGGACGCCATCGTCAAGGATCCGAAAACCGCCGCCGCCCTGAAACCCTACTACCCATTCGGCTGCAAGCGCCCGACGTTTCATGACGAATATCTGCCGACCTTCAACCTGCCGCATGTCCATCTGGTGGACACCGCGCCGGGCGGCGTGGCCCAGATCAACGAGCGGGGCGTGGTGCATGACGGCGTCGAATATCCGCTGGATGTGCTGATCTACGCCACCGGCTTCCAGTGGATGGCGACCTCGACCTTCAACATGATCACCGGCCGCGACGGCCGCACCCTGACGCGCAAGTGGCAATCGGAGGGAACAAGGACGTTCCTGGGCCTGCACAGCCAGGGGTTCCCGAACCTATTGATCGTCGCGGGCCCACAGGGTGGTGGCGGCAGCTTCAATTTCACCGACGCGATCGAGGCCCACGGCGAATATGTCGTCTGGCTGCTGCAAGCCATGCGGGATCGCGGCGCCCATGTTGTCGATATCCGTACGGAACCGGAGAGCGCCTATTCCGAACACTGCCGGACGGCTGACATCGCCACGGCGCCGCTGCGCGACTGCATTTCCTACTACAACGGCCACGGGGAAGCGGAGCCCGGCAGCCTTGCTTATTACGGCGGCAACCGCTGGCACAAACTACGGGCGGAGGCTCAAGCGACCCTGGAACCGTATATTTTCGAGTAAGCTTGACGGCTCAGCTCAGCCAACCCGTCCGGCCGCGGCCAGGCTCTCCCGCTTGAGGTTCATCAGCACCTTGGGCGTGCTGCCCCGCAGGCCGGCACGTACCAGTGGAGCCGGTACCAGGAGATTGGCCTTGACCCGGTTGATATAGATCACCCGCGTTCCGGCCCCACCGTTCAGCGACTCCAGACGCCATTCGCCATCCTCAATCTGCAGGTCGCCACCGGCCTTCTTGAAGCGGATCAAGCTGTAGGGCAGGTACTCCGAGCGGACGACATTGTGGATGTCAGGCAGGAAGAGGTTGCCGTGCGAATATTGGTCGCGCACGTCCCAGCCCCGGCGCTGGTCACCCTGCAGTACGGTGCAACTGGCCAGATCGGCGATAAAACGTCCAGCCAGACGGCAATCGGTCATCACCGCCCAGACCGTGCTCGGCGGAGCGGCGATATCGACCGCGGCGCGAATCAAGGCCGCGCCTTCCGTATCGGGCAGGACTTCCGCCCAGGCCTGGCCTCGGGCCAGGGTCTTCTGCGTCACGGCGGTGGGCGCCCAGGCGAAAAGCGGCGTCGCGGCAAGGCTGGCGGCGAGCGCCAACGCCAGAACATTCAGATTCATCGGAAAACCAGATCGGACGCCAGCGGCGCCGGGGCCTCAGCCCTTAGCCTGTTTTGTGCGTTTTCGCACGCTGGAAGGGGATCCACGGAATGATAGGGCGTCGACGGTCACGCTATCTCGAAACATGACATGAACATTAATTGTCGCGGGGACTGGCTGCGCCGCTGTTAGGCGACGAACGCCCATCGCCTGATCTTGCCGCCGACGGCGGGCCTTATCGCGGGTCGTGGCTTAGCTGGACGCCCTTCTAGTCGTTTAGATCAGCTAGCAGAGCGTCAAAACTCTCGACCTTCGTAACCTCGCCGCGCTCCGCCGCATCAAGGGCGGCCCGCGTCGTGGCGTTAGGGGTCCGCACGTCAAAAGGCAGCGCCTTCTCATTTGCCACCCGCACCAACATCAGGCGGATGGCGTCGGAGATGGTAAGGCCCATATCAGCAAGGGCGGCGGCCGCGTCGCGCTTTAGGTCGGCGTCGATCCGCGCGCGCACCATTTCAACCGAAGCCATTTTCAAATCCTTTGCAGGCATGCAGGAGTCTGTAACCACAATGTAGCCACAGAAGGGTGAGGGTCAAATTTTTGACCCTCACCCTTCCAGACCATCCGGCAGCACCAGCAGAACGGTCAGCACGCATCAGCACATCGAGCACCTCGTAGCACAGTGAAAAAAGCTCTAGACGCGAGTGAAATCAACCACTTGATCGATTCTATCGTAACATATGTTGAAAAATAAAATTTGAGGCGCTATTTTTCCCACAATCCTAGAGGCTCTAATGTGCATGGACCTGCAACTCATGCCGCATCAGTAAGTATCTAAGTAATTGGTTTTATTGAATATTTAAATTATCGTGTTTTCAAGTTCAAGCGACCCTTCTTGCGTCGTGCGGGGGTTGAGATCGCGCTCTTTGCAGAAGGAAAGCGCCGATGGTTTCGGTTCGAGAAGGCGGGGCGATTGCGAAAAAGCAGTTGGCCCTCCGCGACCACCTGTGGCCGGGTTTGGCCCCGTTTCTGTGGGACCGGAAGGCCCACAAGGGGTTCGCGACCATCCCCAAGACCATGCCCCTGATCCTACGGATCATGGATGAGATGACTAAGGGTGCGCCTGTGTCGTCCACCTACATGACCCTCTGGTGTTCGACCTGGGACAACGGCTTTGTCCAAGTGATCAAGCCTAGCGAAATGGCCTTCGCGTCGGGCTTCGGCGGCCAGCGTGGGGAACACACGTGGGCGGCCCGAATGAAGAAGCTGGAAGAATTGCAGTTTATCAGCCTGAAGGCAGGCAAGGCCGGGCCGATGACCCACGCCTTGATCTACAACCCCCACCTGGCCCTGCGCTGGCATCACGACAACAAGACGCCAGGCCTCGTGGAGGCCAGTTTTAACGCGTTGGTCGCGCAGGCGTTGGAAGTGGGAGCGATGGACCTCTTCCCGGCTCCCGCCTCTCCGCCGTCTCCCGTCTCGCCACCGCCATCGGCAAGCGGCGCCGCCTGATGTTGGACCTTGCCTATACCGGGCAGTTTAACCGTGACTACAAGCGCGAAAAAAGCGGTCAGCACGCGGCGGACCTCGATGCACTGTTGAAAACGGTCACGGATCTTCTGCAAGCCGGCTCGGCGCTCCCGGCATCAAATAAAGATCATGCTCTCAAGGGCGCATGGAAGGGCGCGCGGGACTGTCATCTCAAACCCGATCTGATCTTGATCTATCGCAAGACCAAGACAGCCATCGAGTTGGCCCGCGTCGGTTCTCACAGTGAGGTTTTCGGCTAGCGTCACCTTAGCGTGCCAGCATGGTGACGTGCCGAAACGTCAACGGAGGCCGCGCCATGCGAACCTCCGCGAGGAGAAACATAACCGGAACATTGCTTGGTAATCCCAGTTCCTGATGGTATCGGCGTTCCGGATGCCGGAGCCCGCCACCCCCCTGCCCGAACCCTTTGCCGGCTGGTTCGCCGCGCGCGGTTGGGCGCCCCGGGCTCACCAGCTTGAGATGATCGACAAGGGCCGCCACGGCCGACACGCATTGCTGATCGCCCCCACCGGCGGGGGCAAGACCCTGGCGGGGTTTCTGCCTAGCCTGATCGACCTGGCCGAGCGGCCGCCGCGCAACGCCGCCCCTGGAATACACACCCTCTATATCTCGCCGCTCAAGGCCCTGGCGGTGGATGTCGAGCGCAACCTGATGACGCCGATCGCCCAGATGGGCCTCGCCATCAAGGCGGA
>JANYFU010000347.1 GCA_025359665.1 Caulobacteraceae bacterium | reverse complement strand
CGGCGGACTGGACGTTACGGGCTGGTACGTACCGGATGGCGGCTACACGTTCGTCGGGGACGCCAGCACCATCGGCGCCGGCGGCGTTCCGCTCTACCAATATGGCGGCAACATCGATTTCTGGGCCGCCGGCAATGGCGGGACCAACGCGGTCACGGCGAGCCCGGATGGCGGTAACTTCATCCTTTCCGACGGCGCCTATGAACGCCAGCCGCTCAACCAGGACATCACCGGACTGGTGGTTGGTCACACCTATAAGGTAACCTACTACTATGGCGCGGCCCAGCAGCTAGGGTTTACCGGCGACACGACGGACAAATGGACGGTCAGCCTGGGCGGAAACGATCCGCAAGATTCCACGGTGATTTCCAGCCCCAGTCACACCTTTACAGCCTGGTCTTCGGCGTCCGCGAAGTTCGTCGCCACCGCCACCAACGAGACACTGTCGTTTCAGGCGATCGGCACTCCGGACGGCGTCCCGCCCTTCGCCTTGCTCGACGGCGTGACCTTCAGTCCCGACGGGGTTCCGGAACCCGCCGCCTGGGCGCTGATGCTTATCGGCCTCGGAGGTCTGGGGGCGATCGCCCGACGTCGCCGCGCCGGAATCTCCGTCGAAGCCTGAGTCGGTGGGAAGCGGGTCGAGGAATACTCAAAGCCCTCGACCCTGACCCGACACCAGCGGGGGCGTTGATGACGGACTTGTTCGATATACGTCGCCCGCCTGGTTCCGGTTCACCCATTACACCAGGCAATACCGAAGACTGCGCGCGATAAGGTCTTGAGGCAGGCCCAGGCCGATGAACACCAGTCGGCTTTCGCGCCGGTCATCCGGCCCCCAGCGACCGCCGGCATCGTGACTCATCAGCTGATGGACGCCCTGAAAGATCACCTTGTGGTCGTGGCCGGCCATATTCAGCACCCCCTTGTAGCGCAGCAACGCCGGGCCGTGAGCCTTGACGATGGCGTTCATGAACTGGCCGAACCGCACCCCATGGAACGGTCGGTCCGAGCGGAAGACGAAGCTTTTCACGTCGTCGTCGTGGTGATGGTGATGGGTGTGATCATGAACGTCGCACGGCGCCTGGGGCTCAAGGTCGAGGTCGGGGCTAAGGTTGAAACCGCCGACATCGAAGATTTTCGAGAGGGGCACATCACCGAAGGCGGCGATGCTTTGCGGCGCTCGGGGGTTCATTCGCCGGAGCCGGGCGGACAGGGCCTCGAGCTCGGCTTCGTCGACCAGATCGGCCTTGCTGATGAACAGGCTGTCGGCGAATCCGACCTGCCGGCGGGCTTCGCCACGGGTGTCGAGCTGACCCATCGCATACTTGGCGTCGACCAGGGTCAGGATCGCGTCGGGGCGATAGCGTCCAGAAATCTCCGGGTCGAGGAAGAAGGTCTGGGCGATCGGGCCGGGGTCGGCCAAGCCCGTGGTCTCGATCATTACCTGATCGAAAGCGATCTCGCCGGCGGCACGGCGTTCGGCCAGATCAGACAATGTGGCGCGCAGATCGTCGCGAATTCCGCAGCACAGACAGCCGTTGCTGAGCTGGATGATCTGTTCGGCGCCGCCGGAGACGATAATCTCGCTGTCGATGTTCTCCTCGCCGAACTCATTCTCGATCACCGCGATCCTTCGGCCGTGCGGTTCGGTCAGCACGCGGCGCAGCAGGGTCGATTTGCCGGCCCCCAGGAAGCCGGTGAGGATGGTGGCGGGGATCAGCGGCGTTTGGGCCGTCATCCCAGCAGCACGATGGTGTAGCCGCCGAACACCGACCCGGCCTGGGAGGCGCTGACCCGGTAGACATGGGCCTCGCCCGGCCCCGGCGCCGTGTCGGAGGTGCTGAAGGCGACATGTTTGTCGTCGCCGTGAACCTGGTGGCTGGCGGCGCCGCCAGTGGTGGGGAAGCCTCCCGCGTTGGTGGTTGGAGGCGAGAGGGTCGGCACACCCGTGGCCGGCGCCATGACGGGGAAGACCCCGCGCTGGCCGGTGCGCAGCTGCAGCCAAGGGACGATGTGTGGGGCGACCCTCTCAACCGCCACAGTGGCGGGGGCGCCGAACAATGGCCCGACCTTGATCAGGATCGGCTGTTGCAGGGCCGGACCGCCGACCGCTGGGACCAGACCCATGCCGGCGGCATTGACGTGGATGTTGCGCTGGGCGACGTGACGGTTCCATGAGGCGTCGAAGGCCGGCTGGCCGGGCAGGTCGGACGGATTGTCCCACACCCGCACCAGCAGGCATTCGTGGCCGCCGTTGACGAAGGTCGGAACCCAGGCTTCCGGGCATTTGACCAGGACGTGGGCGTGACCACTGCCCTTGGCGCCCAGCGAGGTCACGGTCTGGCCGATCAGATTCACCGAGGCGGCGCTGATCCCCAGGGACGGATTGACCCAGTAGAACTCGACCACGACCTCGTTGGCCGCGGCGTTACCGAAGTTCCAGACGTGGGCGTAGATGGTGTTGGGCTGTCCAGCCTGGGCCGTCTGGCCCAGCGTCGGCGGGATCGCCGGGGCCAGAGATGGGGCCACGCCGCCCAGCAGGAAGATATCCGGGCTCTCCCAGAACGGCGCGCCCACCACCGGCCGGGCGCCCAGGTCGGCCGGATTGGCGCGCATGAACAGATAGGGCAGGTCCAGATCGGCGCGGGGGCCGACCCAGACGCCGGGCTTGTTCGGCGCGTTGATGTCGCCCTTGGTCAGGCCGCCGCCGTCGCCCAGCCGACCGTTGTCGTGGCCGGCGGGTCGGGTGGGCCGCCCGGATTCGCCACCGTGACCACCTTTGCCGCCGTCGCCGTCGTCACCGCAATCGTCACGGTCCCGATCGTCATCATCGTCACAGTCGAAATACCAGGTCCGCTCGACGATCTTGCTCGGGCGCTCAGGTCCACAATCATCGTGATGGCGCGGCGGTTTGGGATGTTTGTCTCGGTTATGCACGGTTCGCCTCCAGGCGGCGGGTTTCGACGGCGCTTTGGGCTATTTGATCGGTGGTGGTCGCGGGATCGTCGGCGGGTCCTTGTATTGCAGCAACAAAGGCCGCGCGCCCTGACCCCACTGAGGATTGGCCTTGGGGTTGAGGAGACTACCGTTGGGATCGCCCTCCGGCGGCTCCTTGGGCGTGGCGTAGGTAAGGCCCAGAATGCCCTTGCCCGGCGGAACGGAGGCGTCGTTGCGGATCCAGTCCCAGGTCAGATAGGCGAAAGCCCGGTCGCTATCGAGGTTGAACTGGGTGGAATAGCCGGTGTCGTTGGCGAGCTGGGCGATCAGGTGGGCCGAGAACGGGATTGGATCGCCCAGCGGGTTGAACTCCAGATCGCGCCGCGCCAGGTGCTGAATATTCAGCACGTCGGTTTCCCAGGGTGTCTGCGCCTGTTCGTAGGCGAGACGGACCTGGGGATCGACAGGCGCGTTCACGCGGAAGAAGACGTCCGGTTGCGTACCGACAGGATAGGGGCCAGGCGAAAGGGGCTTGAACGCCCGATCCGGCCCCTCCCCAAACGACCGGAACGGGTTGTAGGTTTCGGTGGGCGTGGTCCGGAAGGTGTCCGGGCCACCGGACTGCTTGACCGGGCTGCGGTCGGGCCAGGCCCAGGGCCGGTGGTATTCGTAGTTGGAGGCCGAGCCGTCGGTCTCATATTGCAGCACGGGATAGTAGGGATAGTTGGGGTCCCTCACCGAGTGCGAGACGCCAATCACGTCCTGGTTCTGGTCGAGGTTGCCGAGGGGATCGAACGCCGAGGCCAGAGCGGCCCGGAACGCTGAATCCACCGTGCCCCCTAGGGTGATCAGCGGCATGTCGATCTCATTGGGCAGGCGCAGCTCGCCATCGTCATAGGTCTGGCCGGCGTGGGGCGTGAAGAAGCCGGTGTGGGCCAGAACCTCGTGGGTCTTGTTGATCAGGTCCCAGACCATCATCGCCAGGGCGTAGAGCGCCAGCCGGATCAGATAGGTGGAGGGGCTGACCAGCATTTTGATGATGTCGCCGATCAGCTTGCCGATCGCCTCGACCGTCTTCACCACCGATTCCACCAAGGCGATGATCAGCTCACAGAGATCGACGACCGGATTTGAGGAATCGACGCCGCTGAGGTCGGGCGGTTGGAACAGGTTCTCGATGTCCGAGGCCGGCGGAAAGATGATGAAGTCCGGTTTCCTGGGCTTCTGCAGTTCCCACGTGCCGTTGTAGACCAGTCTATAGTATGAATACATTACCTTATAGATGGTCTTGATTTCCCACGGCAGGGGAAAGCCGCGCCTGACCGGGAACGGCGGAGCCGGGGCGATGGCCTGCAACAGATCATGGAACGCGCCGGGGAGGCCGTCGCCGGTGACAAGGTCGAAGGCCTTGGCCAGCACGTCGGCGTCGATCGCGGCCTGAAACGCGTCGCCCTGATAGATCTGGGGGTGTTCCTCGGGATCCTGAAAACAGTCCATCATCGCCAGGACGATGGCGTTGGCCATCCAGTCCGGCATCTCGCCATCCTTGTCCAAGGCCTTGGTCCGGGCCGCGTCGTCGGCGAAAGGCCCCGTCGGGCGCTGAAGCCCGTGCGGGTCGTCGGGCGTGATCTGCACCGCGAACCACAGGGCCGACATCGACACGTCCGGATAGTCGGCGTTCGCGCCCCAGTTGTCGGGCGTCAGCCGCCCGCCGAGGCCGGTCTGATTGTAGTTGAACGAATCGATATGGTTCTCGATCAGGTGATGGCGCTGGGGATGGTTGCGATAGGGTCCGCCGCATTGCTCGTTGACGAACGAGTGGGCCACGGTGTCGGTGCCCAGGTGGGTCATGTAGCCGAGCGAGAAGGCCAGGAACTGGTCGGCCTGGTCCTGCATCTGGCCGGCCTTGTGCAGCTGTCCCTTGGCCTTCAGCTCCGCGGCCAGCAGCGCCATGGCGTCGGCCTGTTTGACGAACGACTGGCACAGCGCCGACGGCCGCCGATAGTGGCTCATGTCGCTCCAAAGAAACAGTTTTTCGCCGTAGCCCTTCTGCAGGCAGGTATCGAAGCCGCTGAAGATGTCCTTGAAGGTCAGCAATTCCTCTTCGGCGATCAGCTTGAACGCCAACACCAGTTCATCCATCACCACGCCGAACTGGCTGAGGACGCCACCGGTCAGATCGTCGGCCAGATTGGTGATGTCGGCGACGATCGGCCCGATGGTGGCGTTCCAGCCATCGACGAAACTCTGCCAGATCTTCTGCAGCTTGATCAGAAATCGCAGTAGCGCCGCCAGTTGCGAATTGGCCTTGTCGAGGATGATCAGGAGCGGCTCCCAGTCCTGCTCCTTCGATTTGTCGATGAAATAATAGACGGCCAGGGCCAGCATGATCTCGTCGCTGAGCGGACCCAGGATCGCGTTGTTCCAGTCCTGCGAGAAATAGAACAGGTCGGGCCCGATGGCGCCGATGTGAGTGAACTTCTCCCACGTTTGCATAACCGTGCCGCACTTGACCGGATCATGGCCGCGAAAGGCGTCGCCGCTTTGCGGCCAGTCGGGAAATTCACCCTTCAGCAGGTGATCGGCGACCCGCCGCGCGGTGTAGATGTGCGTGAAATGACCCGGCATCCCGTCCTCACTGACAAGGTCGTCCCGCGGGGCCGACGGTCCGCGCGATATCGCCTAAAACTCTAAATACCATGACGCCGCGCGACGTCCTTGACG
>JANYFU010000331.1 GCA_025359665.1 Caulobacteraceae bacterium | reverse complement strand
CCTGGAAGACGCCGATGGTGCGTTCAAGGTGCTCAACCCGCCGTTCCGGTTCAGGGACACGCCCCGCGAAGCGCCGGCGTTCGTGGCCCGGCTGGGGGAACATACGGATTCGGTGTTGTCCGATTTGAAGGAGCGATCATGACCCTGCTCGATCCCATCTCTCGTCCGGCGGTCAAGGCGGCCGGGTCCGGTTTCGTCATGGAAGACCCGGAACGTTTCCTGTTCCGCGTCGCCCGGCGCGCCTTCACGGAAGACGCCGTGCTGGAGGCCGAGCGTCGCGAGATCTTCGACACCTGCTGGCTGTATCTGGGCCACGGCTCGGAGATCGCGCGGAACGGCGACTTCCTGACCCGGTCGGTGGGCGGGCGGGAGCTGGTGTTCAACCGCGACCGGGGTGGCGCGGTTCACGCCTTCCTCAACACCTGCCCGCACCGGGGCGCGACCCTGGTGCGCGAGCCGCGCGGCAACTCGATCTCGTTCCAGTGTTTCTATCACGGCTGGGCGTTCAACGTGAACGGCCGCTTCGCCTCGCGCTATGCGGAGGGCAATTACGGGGAAGGCCACTATTCGGGCGGCTGCGCCGACCTGACGCCGACACCCCGGCTGGAACACTATCGCGACTTCTACTTCATCAATTTCGACCGCAACGCCGTCAGCCTTTCCGACTATCTGGCCGGGGCCAAGGAATATATCGACATCGTCGCCGACCATGGGGCCGACGGCATGGAGATCGTCGGCGGCGACCAGTCGTATTTCATCAACGCCAACTGGAAGCTGCTGGCCGAGAACAGCGTCGACGGCTTCCACGGCGTGCCCACCCATTCGACCTATTTCGACTATCTGCAGAGCGTCGGCGGGGTCAGGCTCGGCGACGACGTGGGCGCGGCGTTCCGCGGCAGCATGAAGAACCTGGGCAACGGCCACGCGGTGATCGAATACCCGTCGCCCTGGGGCCGGCCGGTGGCCCGCTGGACCCCCGCCTGGGGCGAGGACAAGCGCGAGGTGATCGAGGCGGGACGCACCCGGCTGATCAAGGCCTATGGCCAGGAACGCGGCCAGCGCATGGCCGAATACAGCCGCAACATGGTGATCTTCCCCAATCTGGTGATCAACGACATCATGGCCATCACCGTGCGCACCTTCCAGCCGCTGGCCCCCGACCGGATGGCGGTCAGCGCCTGGGCGCTGGGCGTCAAGGGCGAGGACGAGCGGGTCCGGGCGCTGCGACTGTTCAATTTCCTCGAGTTCCTCGGCCCGGGCGGCCTCGCCACCCCCGATGACGTCGAGGCGCTGGAATCCTGCCAGCGCGGCTATCGCAACCTGCGCGAAGCGCCCTGGAACGACATCTCCAAGGGCATGCCCCGCGGCGCCAACGCCCGCACCGACGACGAGGAGCAGATGCGCTGTTTCTGGCGGGAATGGGATCGGCGGATCGCCCAGCGGGTGACCGCGTGAACGCTCCCATGACCCAAGTCCTGACCCGCGCCGAGGTCGAGGACTTCCTGTTCGCCGAAGCGGCCCTGCTCGACGACTGGCGCCTGGACGAGTGGTTTGCCCTGTTTGCCCCAGGCGCTGTCTATGAAGTACCCACCGCCGGTGCTCCGGACGACGACGATCCGGCCAAGTCATTGTTTTATATCGCCGACGACTACGTTCGGCTGCGCGAGCGTGTCGTGCGCCTGGGCAAGAAGGAGGCTCACGCCGAGTTTCCGCACTCACGAACCCGGCGGATGATCAGCAACGTGCGGATACTGTCCATCGAGGCTGGCGTGGCCCGGATAGCCTGCAATCTGGTCTGCTACCGGGCCAGGATGGGTAAGGTCGACACCTATTTCGGCCACTGCTTCTACAGCATCGATACCGGGGCGGACACCGGCGCCTCGACTTGGAAGATCGCCGCCAAGCGCGTGCTGCTCGACATGGACCTGCTCTATCCGGGCAAGGTCAGCATCATTCTCTAGGAAAACCCGATGGCCGAAATCCTCGCCCTGGGCATCAGCCACTACCCGCCATTGGCGGGGCC
>JANYFU010000292.1 GCA_025359665.1 Caulobacteraceae bacterium | reverse complement strand
CGCGGGCTTGGGATGGCGGAAGCCCGAGAGATCATCGATCGCTTCTTGGGCCTGGCCAGCATTCAACTCTTGCCCATCGCGGCGGTCGAATGCGACCTGGCCCTTTCGGCCTTCGACCGGTTCGGCAAGGGCCGACATCCCGCCGGTCTGAACATGGGCGACTGCTTCGCCTACGCCTCGGCCAAGTCTCTGGGCGCCGAGCTGTTGTTCAAGGGCGAGGACTTCCCGTTGACGGACATCACGGCCGCCTAGATCAGTCTCCGGGGAGTACGAAATCCAGTCAAGGCCGCCCCGCCCCCGGAACCGTATCCCGCGTTCTCGCCCAACCATCCGCCAGCGCGCGCGCCACGGGCGAGGCCACCGCATAGAGGTTGTTCAGCGCCTCCTGGTTCGCCGGAAGCCCCTCCCTGGCCTGCCTCGCGATCTGCTCCGCGGCGGTCATACCGGGCGGGGCGACGACGTAATCGCTGCCGGCGCGCAGGATCAGCACCCGATTGACGCTGGCCCGGCCGGCGTGACCGAGGAATGTCAGGGCCTGCATGATGCCGGTGTCCTCTTCGGCCGACATCGCGAACACGCCCTTGCCGCCCGTCCAGTAGGGCACCCAGCGCTCGGCCCACTGGTTCAGGTGCTCGCCATACCAGAACCGCGCCGACATCAGGCCGTCGCCCTCCAGCACGAACGGCGGAAGAGCGCCGGGGCCTGGGTAGGGCGCCCTGGCCTTGGCCAGAATGACATCGTCCGGCAGCTTGATGTTCTTGGTCATGGCGAACGCCCAGTCGACCAAGCCTGGGTTCATCGCATAGGCCATATTGCCGTCGTCGTTCTGGCTGGCCGGCGCGGGCAGCTGATAGGGCGTGGTGCGGCCGTTGGGCAGGATGCCGGTGGGCCAGTCGGCGGGGATGTCGCGAGCGTCGATCTCCTGCGACAGGTCGCCGTCGACGACGTAGCGCGCCCAGGCGGTCGATCCGGCCGAGGCGTATTTCGGGTTGGCTCCAGCGGTGCCGGCGACGATCCAATAAGCGTGGCTGAGGTCGAAGCGGGGATCCATGCCCAGCGCGGTGATCGAGGCGGCGGCCCGGGCCGTGGCCATGCCGGTCAGGATCGCCAGGACGTGACGCTCGGGGTCATATAGCAACGGATGCACGCCGACCGGAAACGGCATCTGGGTCTTGAACGGCCACTGGCGGCTCCAGGCGTAGAGTTCGCCGCGCAGGTCCTTGCCATCGCGGATCACCTCCCAGGTGGTGACCACGACCACCCGCACCTCGATAGGCGCTTCGGGGACCGGCGCCTCGGCCGAAGCCGCCTGGACGGGCGCGGCGGCCAGGGCCAGCATCGCCGCCACGGTCGTCAGAGACCGCCAAAATCGCACCAAACCCTTGCCGCTCACAAACATCCCCCGCCGCTCTCGATTGCAACCGCCCAGAGGCCATAACCGCAAACGCCGCCGACGGGGCGCCGAAAATCAGTCGGCGAGGACTTTGTCGCCAGGGCGCCTCGCGAGTAGCGCATGCCGGCCCTATCCGCTTGAGCGCGGGGCGGCGGCCTGATCCTATGGCTCGGCAAACAGCGACTCTGCCTCCACAAACAGCGACTCTGGAGACCCCTTTGAGCATCGAACGCTTC
This sequence comes from Caulobacteraceae bacterium, assembly GCA_025359665.1. Classification (GTDB taxonomy): domain Bacteria; phylum Pseudomonadota; class Alphaproteobacteria; order Caulobacterales; family Caulobacteraceae; genus Acaudatibacter. Next base: position 15,489 of record JANYFU010000292.1, on the reverse strand, counting down.
ATCCACGATCTGCCTAAGTGCGAACTGCACGTTCACATCGAGGGTACGCTGGAGCCGGAGCTGAAATTCAAGCTGGCGGCGCGTAACGGCATCGCCCTGCCCTTCGCCGACCCCAAGGCGATGCGGGCGTCGTATGCGTTTCACGACCTGCCCTCGTTCCTCGCCCTCTATTATGGGGGCATGGAAGTGCTGCTGAAGGAGCCGGACTTCTACGATCTGACCATGGCCTACCTCGCCAGGGCCCACGCCCAGAACGTGCGCTACGCCGAGATTTTCTTCGACCCCCAGGCCCATACCGCGCGCGGCGTATCGTTCGACACGGTGATCCGTGGCCTGCGCCGGGCGCAGACCGACGCCGAGAACCGGCTGGGCGTGCACTCGCAGCTTATCCTGTGTTTCCTGCGCGACTGGAGCGCCGAGTTCGCGATGGCGACCCTGCTGGAATCCCTGCCCTACAAGCAATGGATCGTCGGCGTGGGGCTGGATTCCGACGAGAAGAACAACCCCCCGGCCAAGTTCGCCAAGGTATTCGCCCGGGCGCGGGAAGAGGGTTACCTGCTGACCATGCATTGCGACGTCAACCAGGAGGACAGCGTCGCCCATATCTGGGACTGCGTGAACCTGATCGGCGTCGACCGCATCGATCACGGCTGCAACGCCCTGGAGGATGCCGTCCTGTGCCGGGTGCTGGCCGAGCGCAAGCTGTGCCTGACCGTCTGCCCGATCTCCAACGCCTTCGTCACCGACGGGCCGCAGACCGACGTGGTCGGAAAGATGATGGACCTGGGCATGCGGGTGACGATCAACTCCGACGATCCGGCCTATTTCGGCGGCTATATCGAGGAGAACCTAGCTTTGGTGCAAAGCAAGCTCGGCCTTGGCCGCGAAGGCCTCGCCACCCTATCCCGCAACGCCTTCGAAGCCGCCTGGCTGCCCCGCGCCGTGAAGGACGGGTATCTAGCGATGGTGGACGACTGCCTGGCACGGGCCTGAGTATTGGAGCGCGGGCGTCCTCACCCGCGCTCCGGGAGGCCGCCCTAACCCTTCGCCAGATAGATGAACCTCAGCACGAACAGGGCGCCCAGGACGAACAGCAGCCAGTCCTTGGGTCTCGCCCTGCCGCGCAGGAGGATCAGCAGGGCGTAGCTGGTGATGCCGAAGGCCAGGCCATTGGCGACCGAATAGGTAAGGGGGGTCATGACCACGGTCAGGAAGGCGGGGATGGCGATCATGGGATCGCCCCAGTCCACCTCCACCAGCGCGCTGATCATCAGTGACCCCACCAGGATCAGCGCCGGCGCCGTGGCCGCCGATGGGATGGCCTGAGCCAGGGGCGCGAACACCATCGCCACGAGGAAGAGCAGACCGACGACGACGCTGGTCAGTCCGGTCCGGCCGCCCTCCGCCACGCCGGCGGCGCTTTCGATGTAGCTGGTCACGGTGCTGACACCCGCCACCGCGCCGACCATGGTGGCGGTAGAGTCGGCGATGAGGATGCGGTTGAGCTTGGGAATGGAGCCGTCGGCCTCGACCAAGCCGGTCTTCTGGGTCACCGCCACCAGGGTGCCGACATTGTCGAACAGATCGACGAACAGGAAGACGAAGATAATCTCCACCAGGGTGACGCCCAGGCCCCCCTTCATGTTGAGCGCGGCGGGAATGTTGAGCTTGAACGCCGTCGCGGCCAGGGCAGAGGGATTGTAGGCGCCGGACGCCACGTGGCCCAGACCCATGGCCCAGCCGGCGGCGGTGATGACAAGGATACCGATCAGGATCGAGCCCTTGACCTTCCAGGCCTGAAGCGCGCCGATCACCACCAGGCCGAGCAACGCCAGGGCCGCCGTGGGCGTGGTCAGATTGCCCAGACCCACCGACGTCGCGGGATTGGAGACGATGATGCCGGCGTCCTTCAAGCCGATGAAAGCGATGAACAGGCCGACGCCCCCGGCCACGGCCGAAAACAGAGACCTGGGGATGGCGTTGACGATAAGCTGCCGCACGCCGATGACGGTCAGGAACATAAAGGCCGCGCCGGAGATGAATACACAGCCCAGCGCCGTCTCCCAGGGCACGCCCATGCCCTTGACCACCGTGTAAGTGAAGTAGGCGTTCATCCCCATGCCGGGCGCCAGGGCCAGGGGCGTATTGGACACGAGGCCCATCAGAATCGAGCCGAAGGCCGCGGCCAGGCAGGTGGCGACAGCCACGGCGCCCACCGGCATGCCCGCGTCGCCCATGATGGCCGGGTTGACCACCACGATATAGGCCATGGTCAGGAAGGTGGTGAAGCCGGCGAAAACCTCGGTGCGAATGCTCGTTCCGTGCGCCCTGAGAGCGAAAAACCGTTCCAGCATTGCCAAATCCCCGCCCGTGTCGCTTGAGGCTTATCTCAGCCCGCGAGCGGCGCCATAGGAAAGGTCGGGCCGGGTTGGTCGGATCAAGGCGCGCAATGAATTTGGACAGCTTCATCGCCGGCCTGCCCAAGGCCGAGCTTCACATCCACATCGAGGGCAGCCTGGAGCCCGAAATGGCTTTCGCGCTGGCGCGCCGCAACCGGGTGTCGATCCCCTTCCCCACCGTCGAGGCCCTGCGCGACGCCTATAGCTTTTCGCGCCTGCAGGATTTTCTGGATATCTACTACCAGGGCGCCCAGGTCCTGCTGACCGAGGAGGACTTCCACGACCTGGCCTTGGCCTATTTCGACCAGGCGGCGGCCGACGGCGTGGTGCACGCCGAGATGTTTTTCGACCCCCAGACTCATACGGCCCGCGGCGTACCCTTCCAGGTCGTGGCCGATGGCCTGCTGGCCGGGATGGCGGCGGCAAAGGCGAAACACGGAGTGAGCTCGAAACTGATCCTGTGTTTCCTGCGCCATCTGCCCGAAGATGACGCCTTCGCCACCTTGAAGGCCGCCGAACCCTGGCTGGATCGTATCGCGGGCGTGGGACTCGACTCCTCGGAGTTGGGACATCCGCCGGAAAACTTCGCCCGCGTCTTCGCCGCCGCCGGCGACATCGGCCTGAAACGCGTGGCCCACGCCGGCGAAGAGGGTCCGCCAGCCTATGTGGTCCAGGCCCTGGACGTGCTCCATGTCGACCGGCTGGATCACGGCAACCGCGCGCTGGAGGATGACGCCCTGACAGCCCGCCTGGCCCGCGAGGCGATGACCCTGACCGTCTGCCCGCTCTCGAACCACAAGCTTTGTGTGGTGGACGACCTGGCCGACCATCCCATCGCCCGCATGCTGCGCCTGGGCCTGCGCGCCACGATCAATTCCGACGATCCGGCCTTTTTCGGCGGCTATATCAACGCCAACTATCGCGCCGTGACGGATCTGCTGACCCGGGAAGACCTGATCACGCTGGCCCGCAACAGCTTCCTCGGCTCGTTCCTTGGGCCGGAAGACATCGCGCGGCATGTGGCGGCGGTAGACGCATTCGCCACACGGGCTAAGTAGGCCCATGCCACACGTCAAAGCCGCCAGCGAAATCGTCGACCGCCTGGAGGCCGAGTATCAGAGGTCGGTCTCCAACCTCAGAAACGACCTACAGGTCTTCCTGGCCACGCGTTCGGCGCCCGATCCGGCCCTCCGAGCGAGTGGCAGCTACGCCTATCCCGCGCTACGCCTGACTTATGTGGCCAAGGGTCCGGCGCCACGCCTGCCCCGGGCCTTCGCCCGGTTCGCCCAGGGAGGCGTCTACGCGACCACCATCACCCGCCCGGAGATGTTCCGCGGCTATCTGACCGAACAGCTGGCCTTGTTGCTAGGCGATTTCGAGGTAGGCGTGGAGGTTCTGCGCTCGGACCAGGAGATCCCCTTTCCGTATGTGCTCGACACCTCGATCGACCTCGACATCGAGGGCCTGACCGCAGCCGAGATCGGCCGATACTTCCCGGCTACCGAGCTTTCCACGATCGGGGACGAGATCGCGGACGGCTTATGGTCGGGGGGCGTGAGCGACAGCCGCCCATTGACCTTGTTTGACGGACCTCGCACCGACTTTTCCCTGGCGCGCCTGGCCCACTACACCGGCACTCCGGCCGACCACGTGCAGGCCTATGTGCTGTTCACCAACTATCACCGCTATGTCGATGAGTTCGTGCGCTGGGCCACCGACGAGCTGCGGCGGCCGGGCTCGACCTATCTGGGCCTGTCCTGCGCCGGCGGGGTGCTGGTGACCAAGGATACGCCCGACCTGTCCGACGCGGTGGCGGCCGGCGCGTGGCGCAAGCACCAGATGCCGGCCTATCACCTGATGGCGGCGGGCGGGCGGGGTGTCAGCCTGATCAACATCGGGGTAGGCCCCGCCAACGCCAAGACCATCACCGACCATCTGGCGGTGTTGCGGCCCGAGGCGTGGCTGATGATTGGCCACTGTGGCGGCCTGAGATCGAGCCAGACCATCGGCGACTATGTGCTGGCCCACGCCTATCTGCGCGACGACCATGTGCTGGACGACGTTCTGCCACCGGAGATCCCGATCCCGCCGATCGCCGAGGTGCAGGTAGCGCTACAGCGTGCGGCCGAGATCGTCACCGGCGAGAGCGGCGACCAGTTGAAACAGCGCCTGCGCACCGGCACCGTCGTCACCACCGACAACCGCAACTGGGAACTTCGCTATACTCACAGCGCGCTGCGCTTTAACCAATCCCGCGCCGTCGGCATCGACATGGAAAGCGCCACCATCGCCGCCCAGGGCTATCGGTTCCGCACCCCTTACGGGACGCTGCTATGCGTGTCGGACAAGCCGCTGCACGGCGAGATCAAGCTGCCCGGCCAGGCCAACGCCTTCTATGAGCGGGCGATCTCCCAGCACCTGCGCATCGGCATCGCCACCGTGGACCTCCTGCGCCAGGAAGGCCCGCGGCTGCATTCCCGCAAACTGCGAAGCTTCGATGAGCCGCCGTTTCGATAGGAGATCAGAACTTGGCCTGAACGCGGAACTCCACCGTGCGGGGGTCGTTGCGGACCAGGAAATCGTTACCGTAGAAGGCTGGGGACGACTGCCAGTTGAGCTGATCGGTGATGTTGTAGGCCGACACGGTGAAAATGTAGGGTCCGGCCTCATAGAAGATTGACGCGTTGGCCGTGTATTGCCACGGAATCTGCGGCGACTTATAATAGTAACTGTTGTCGACTACGCTCTGCGGCACGAACAACGACGCTTCCGGGTCGAGTTGGCCCGAGGTGGTCAGGTCGATCGGACCGGTCACCTGAACTCCGACGCGGAAGCCGATGCCATTGTTGAACTTATAGTTGATCAGAAAATTGAAGATGTGCTGCGGAACGCCGGGATCGTTGTATTTCTGCCCCGCCGCATAGGTGGCGAACAGGCCGGCGCCGTCGATGTTTACCCCAGGCTCAGCGGGGTAGTTGTAGAAACCGGCTGCTTTGTTCAAAGTCGTCTTGATATAGGAATAGCTGGCTGTCGCGAACAGATTGCGCGTCGGCTGATAGTTCATTTCGATTTCCACGCCGCGGATATTGGCCTGAGAGGTCTGGGTTCCGCCGGCCCCGATCGGAATGGCGCGCTTCTGGTCGAACCCGGCCAGACCGGCGAACAGCTTGTTGTTCAGCAGGTTGAACTTCAGGCCGGCCTCGTAGAGATAGCTGTCGGATCGCAACAGATGGCTGTCCGGAACCTGACCGTAGGCATTCACGCCACCCTCGCCGCCGTCCGGATTGACACTCTGGGTGAAGTCGAACGTCACGTAGCCGCTGACCCAGGACTTGGGCCTGTAGACCAGACTGATGTTGCCGTTGCCCAGGCCATAGATTCCGGTGGCGCGGTCCTGTGGCAGGTCAGCGCCGAAGCAGCACAGCGCGCCACCCAACTGGTCGTGCGAGTGAGCCTGCAAGATGTCGATCCGGCCGCCATAGAGAGCACTGAACTGGGGCGAGAACTCCACTCGATGCTGAATGAAGAACGCGCTGTCATAGAGGTCGGAAATGCCGCTGTTACCGCCACTGACCGAATCACGCCCTGGCACGCCGTAGAGATATTTACCGAGAGAGGATTTGTACAGATAGGCATCTGCATTGGCCTGGTCATTGGGTGACACGATCCAAAGGCTCGGGTTCTTGTTGCTCAGATCGAAGACCAGCGGCACTTCGATGTTGAAATTACTGATATAGTTGACATGAGTGAAGCGGAAGGACGCCCCGATGATCACATCGTTCTTGATCGTCAGACCGCCGAAATTCCAGTCATAGTTGATTTTGATGTCGCCGCGATTCTCGAACGACCAGGAGCCGTTCGACGAGTCCGCATAGTAGTACGCCTCGGCGTTGTCGCTGTCCTGATAGTCGAAGAAGGCGTTGTCTTCCAAGGTGACGCGATCGTTCAGGCGATATGTCTGAATCAACTGGGCGTTATATTTCAGTCCTCGCGAGGAGGTACCGGGTGTCTGGTCGATGGTCACTCGGGTGTCGAACGGAACCGAATTGCCGAGCAGCACTTCGGTCAGGATCGGCACCACCGGCGAGAAGGGATTGGCCGCCGATCCGACTGGAATCGGGCTGTCCGATCCCAGAATGAACGACGAGAAATATTCCTTCCCGTCCGTCGCGCCCCGCAGGTAGGTCCCGTGGTCGATCAGGGCCTGATTGACGCGATTGATACCGACATTCTCGGAATACTGCTCGGAGATCAGCTCGGTATTGAAGTCCAGCCGATAGTTTGAGTTGGGCTCCCAGCGCACCGCCCCATAGATGGCGTTCTTGCGAAAATAGTGGCCGTAGAAATAGCTGTCGCTGTCCTCGCCCGAATAGCTAAGTCGGACGCCGAGCTCTCCGGGGATCACCGGCCCACCGATATCCAGGGTGAAGCGCCGGTTCTGGACCGTGTCGATGGACGCCGAGCCAGCGTAGGTCATGTGGGTCAAGCTAGGGCGCTTGGTGATGAAGTCAGCTTGTCCGCCGACGCCCGGCCCTGGCCCATCGACCACACTAGCCGGCCCCTTGGTGATGCTGATGTTTTCGAAACTGTCGAAGTCCAGCGGCACGCCATAGCCGTTCTCGGTGAAGCTCGACCGCATGCCGTTATAGAACACGTCGGCATACTGTCCTCGGATACGGGGGATATTGGGCGTGCCGAACGAGGAGTCGGTGTAGCTGCTTGCAGTCAGGTAGGAAAACGCCCGCGGATCCTGGATGTTGAGAGTCGCCAGCTGGGTCGTCGACAACAGGGTGGTGTTGCGGGGCGTATCCATCACGTTCAGGTCGAGGCCGTACACCGAGCTGGAGGACAGGCGGGTCGGCAACACGGTTTCCTTGTATGGGATGCCGTTGACGACAATCTCGTTGAGCTCGACCGTATCGGGCTTGACTGCGGCGGGCGCCGCCGCTTCATCAGCGGCCAAGGCCTGGGGAGCGAACCCTGCGGCAATGATCAAAGCCAGGACCGACGCGGCGGCGGAAGGCGGTTGGCGGTGCTGGTTCAATGAAATCCCCTTGGTGGCTGACGGCTTCGCCGTTCGAGTCGCGCCCGCGATAATTTTAGTGTGCAGTGCGGCATCGCGCGCCCGCTGACCACCCGCGCCGACATAAAATCGCTATCGGCGCCGCGCCGCTGGGCAATCGCCAGAACGCTCGCCCATGCCGCGCGCTATTGGTTGGGCCAGGTCCCGACGAATTCAGGTATGTCATAACTGAAATATCCGTCCAGAATCGCCGCCCGATCATCCATGAACAATTGACCCGTCACCGCGGAAACCAGGCGGGGCAAAGCGAATTTCATCCCCGAGAGAGCGGCCGCCGACAGCCCCAGACTCACCAGGGCGGAGTAGTTGAAGGCGAACAGACCCCGCAGGCGCGCGGCGCCCTCGGGGGTACTGCCGTGAAATTCGAAACCCGGCCCCAGATAGGGATGAGCATCGACCAGGAGATTGGCGGCGTCCGGCGGCGGCGTGAAGCGGTCGCTCCACAACGCGATGTCATCCGCCACGGCGGCCAGTTCGGGCCGCAGAGCGGCGTCGGTCTTGAAGCCGGTGCTGAGGATCAGAAAGTCGTAGGAAAGCTCACCCTTGGGCGTCGTCACGATCACGGACCCGCCATCCATCCGGGTAGCCAACCAGGGTGAGGCGACATGCAGCGCGAAGCCGGGAAACGCCGCCGCCCGCGCGAAAGTATCGTTGGTGGGGGGCTGGTTGCGGGTCAGGAAAGCGTCGGTGACCGCGTATTTGGCGGCGTCATCGAGGCCCGCGTAGTGCCGGGAAAAACCCGCCGCCTCCATGAACCGGATCGGATTGACGCAAGGCAGGGCTGGCCTGCGGATGTGCACATGGACCTGCGCCACGCCGGCGTTCAGTGCGTGCTGGGCGTTGTCGAAGGCCGAGGCGCCGCCACCCAAGATCCCGATCCGGCGGCCTATGAGGGCCTCGAAATCGACATCCTGAGAGGTGTGTGCCCACCGGTCAGTGGGCAAGCCGTCGCGGATGAAGTCCGGCGTGTGCCATTCGCCGCCGCCCTGGATGCCGGTGGCCAGCACCACCTTGCGCGCTATCAGCGTCTCTCCGCCCTCCAGCCGGACCCTATGGACCCCATCGCCCCCGGGATCGATGCGGACCACCCTCGCCCCATTGCGCACGGGGATATCGAGAACCTCGCGGAACCAGCGCAGATAGGCCATCCAGGCGCCGCGCGGAATCTTGTCCAGGGCCTCCCACGACACGGACCCGTGCTGGGCTTCCCACCAGGCGCGGAAGGTGAGACTGGCCTGGCCGAAATCGATGGCGGTAAGCGATTTCGGCGTGCGCAGGGTGATCATCCGCGCGTAGGTCGCCCAGGGTCCCTCCAGTCCGGCCGGGTTCTCGTCCACCACCAGGATGTTGCGCACCTTCTCGCGCATCAGGCCGAATGCGGCGCCCAGGCCGCTCTGGCCGCCGCCGATGATCAGCACATCCAGGACGCCATCCCGCGAACGCACCCAGCTGGGCGAGACGTAGTCGAGACAGTCCAGGTCCCGGCGCACCGCGGCGCTCAGGGCTTCGAGACCGTGTGGGATGACGGGTTTCAAGGTCATGGGGCAACCGCGTCGAGGAGGCGAAAACGACCGATCAAGCCAATCTGGGCGATGGCTTCGGCGATCTCTGCGTCGGCGTCATGGTTGAGCCGCCGCTGCATGGCCGCCAGGATCGAGGCCTTGTCGTTCAGTCGCGCGCAGATGATGAACGGAAAGCCGAACCGCGCGCCATAGGCGCCATTCAGGGTCTGAAACCGGTCGAATTCTTCCGGCGTCAGGCTTTTCAGGCCGGCGCCAGCCTGTTCGGACCGGGATTCGGCGGTCAGATCGCCGGCGATCGCCGCCTTGCCCGCCAACTCGGGGTGAGCGCGGATCAAGACCAGTCGTTCGGCTTCGCTCGCCGCGTTGAGAACCGTGGCCGCCGCGTCAGAAAGCGCCTCGAGATCGGCGAAAGGACGCGCGTGGAAGGTTCGCGCCACGACCCATGGTGAGCGCTCGAAGGCGAAGACTAGCGCCTCGGTGAATTCCTCCGGACTCATGACGTTCAGATCGGCCAGCCGAAGCGGCGCTATCGTTGCCCCGCTCACGCGACGGCCCCACCGTAGGGGTGCGCCGAAAGCCAATGCCGCGCGATATCGATGCGCCGCGCGACCCAGACCCTGTCGTGGGACAGAACGTGCTCGATGAATCGTTTCAGCGCCAGGGCGCGTCCGGGTCTCCCGGCCACGCGACAATGAAGACCCACCGACATCATCCGGGGCGCCATCTCGCCCTCGGCGTATAGCGTGTCGAAGGTATCCCGCAGGTAGGCCAGAAACTGATCGCCGCTGTTGAACCCCTGGGGGGCGACGAAACGCATGTCATTGGCGTCCAGGGTGTAGGGCATGATCAGCTGGGGCCGGCCGAACCGGGTGTCATAATAAGGCAGGTCGTCTGCGTAGGAGTCGGCGTCATAGACAAAGCCGCCCTCCTCCATGACCAGTCTCGCCGTGTTGGGGCTGGTCCTCCCCTGGTACCAGCCCAGCGGCCTCTCGCCGGTCACGCGGGTATGGATATAGACCGCCTGGGCGATGTGTTCGCGCTCCCGGTCTTCCGGAACATGCTGGTAATCGATCCAGCGATAGCCGTGCGAGGCTATCTCCCAGCCGGAAGTCAACATCGCCTCGACCGCCGCCGGGTTTCGCTCCATGGCCTGGGCGACACCGAATACCGTCAGGGGCAGGCCGAAATCGTCGAACAGCCGCCGAAGCCGCCAGAACCCGGCGCGCGACCCATATTCGTAGAGGCTTTCCATCGATATGTGCCGCATGCCGGTGACCGGTTGGGCGCCGACCATCTCCGAAAGGAAGTATTCGGACACCAGATCGCCGTTCTGGACCGATCGCTCGGCACCCTCCTCGTAGTTCAGCACAAACTGCACGGCGATGCGCGCTCCGCCCGGCCAGTTGGCCGAAGGCGGGTTTCCGCCATAGCCGACCAGATCGCGCGGAAAGTCGGTCACTTCGCCCCCGCATACACGGCCATCGCCGCATCGACTCCGGCGCCAGGCGGGAACCCGAAACCCTCGCCGCGGAGCACGGCTTCCAGCGCCGCGAGAGTGGTCAGAACCGCATGCTTGCGGGCGTTGATCCCCATGGCGCCGATCCGCCAGAGCTTTCCCGCCAGCGGCCCGAAGGCCGAGCCGATCTCGATCTCGAAGTCCTCGCGCATCCGGCCGCGCACCCGTTCATAATCGAGGCCGGCCGGCGCGATCACGCCGGTCACATTGGTCATTTTGTTGGCTGGGTCGCCATAGACACCAAGGCCCATGGTCATGACCCCGGCCGTCACCGCCGCCCCTGCCAGGGCATGGCGGGCGAAGCGCGCCTCCAACCCTTCCTCGAGCACCACCCGCGCGCACTCCCGAGCCGCGTAGAGCATGCTGGCCGCCTCGGTGTGGTGGTTGAGCCGACGCTCCGACCAATAGTCCATGATCATCGCCAGATCGAAATAGTTGGAGCCGATCCGCCGCCCCGCGCCTTGCGCCCCACCGGTTCCCGCAAGGCCACGCTCTACATGACGGCGGGCGAATACATGTTCGGCGGCGCGGTCGGACAGGGTGATCGGCGCCGACCCCGATGGTCCGCCCAGGCACTTCTGCAGGCCGGCGCTGACGATATCCGCCCCCCAGTCATCCACAGGCACGGGCATGCCCGCCAGCGTCGCGGTAGCGTCGACATAAAGTAAGGCGTCATGAGCGCGGCAGATCGCTCCCAAATCACCGATTGGCTGGGCCATGGTGGTCGAGGTGTCGCCGTGGACACAAGCGACCAGCCGCGGCTTGACCCGCCGCACCGCCGCCTCCACGGCCTCGGGCGCGATCACCTCGCCCCACGGCGCCTCGACCAGGGTGATCCGCGCCTCGCAACGCGCGGCGATCTCGGCCAGCAACAGGCCGAACCGCCCCGCGTTGAGGATCACCACGTCGTCGCCCGGCGCCAACACCGAGACCAGGGCCGCCTCGATCGCCGCCCGCGACGTGCCGTCGATCAAGAAGGTCCATCGATTGGCCGTCGCGAACACCTGGCGATAGAGCGCCATGGTCTGGTTCATGTAGGTGGTGAACTCGGGATCGAACTGGCCCAGGACCGAGGCCGACATCGCCCGCAGTACGCGAGGGTGCACATTGATCGGCCCAGGTCCCATCAGCAGCCGAGGCGGATGGTCGATCTCGCCGAAGGTCTCTGGCGGGGTCATGCGGCGGGGCTCGCCGGCGCCGGCCAGGTCTCGGCCAGGATATCGATGAACCCCAGCATCGCCCGGGCGGCCAGGGCGGCGTCGGCGATATCCACCGATTCAGCCGGGTTATGGCTGATCCCGCCCTTGCAGCGGATGAACAGCATTGCGGTGGGGCACAGTTCGGCCATCACCATGGCGTCGTGCCCCGCGCCGCTGAACAGTCGCCTGGGTGCAACCCCAACCGCGCGAACGGCATCCTCCAACATAGCCGTCAGTCCCGGGTCGCAGGGGCTCTCCGGCAGGTCCTGCAACAACGCGATCGACAACGTCAGCCCCCGCCGCGCCGCGATCGCCTGGATCTCCTCTTCGATCCGCGCCAGGGCGTGATCCCTGGCGGCCGAGGTCGGCGCGCGCACATCGATGGAAAACTCAACCGCGCCGGGAATGACATTGGCCGCGCCTGGTTGCCCAGCTATCCGGCCGACCGTGCCCACCACGGCCTCGCTCTCCCCGCAAATCCGCTCAATCGCCAGGATCGCTTCGGCCGCGGCCGGCCCTGGATCCCGACGCAACGCCATCGGTGTGGTCCCCGCGTGGCCCGCCACGCCGCCGATGCGGACGGCCAACCGCTTCTGGGCGGCGATGGTGGTGACCACGCCGATCGGCAAATCCTCGGCCTCAAGCACCGGTCCCTGTTCGATATGAGCCTCGAGATAGGCTAAAATCTCATCCGGCGTTCGAGCTGCGGTCTCGGCGCCGGCCAGTGGCTCGGCGAAGGCCGTCCGGGCGTCGGCAAGGGTGACACCCTCGGCATCGCGCATTTGCAGAGCCGAAGGGTCCCAGCGCCCCGCGACAGCACGGCTGCAGGTCATGGAGCTGGGAAACCGCGAGCCTTCCTCATCGCCGAATGCGATTACCTCCACCGCGAACGGCAGGCGCCGCCCGCTATCCTTGAGCGCCTGGACGCAGTCGATCCCCAGCATCACCCCCAGCGCGCCGTCATAGCGACCACCATTGCGCACGGTGTCGATATGCGAGCCGATGATCAGCGCCGGGGCGCCCGCGACCACGCCCTCATACCGCCCGATCAGATTGGCGGCGCCGTCGCACCTTACACTCATCCCCGCCTCACCCATCCAACCGCGCAACGCCTCGAGGGACGCCGCGTGGGCGCCGGTTAGATATCGCCGCACCAGCTGATCGCCTCGCTCGCTATAGGGCGGCGCGCCGAAAGCGTCGCACCGCGCCACGGCTCTGGCGCACCTCGCATGGCGATCAGCAGTTGTCATCGAGGAGGCCTCCTCAGGCCCCGGACTTGTTGGGGTCTCGCCAGCTTCGCTCAAAGGGTAACCGCCAGGCATGGGGGGCGACAAGTTGGTGGATCGATTTGGGTCCCCAGGAGCCCTGGGCGTAGAGGCGGACCGGCGGCGGGGTTTCCAACAGCGGCTTCGAAACCTCCCACAGCCGTTCAATGCCTTCCGCGCTGGTGAACAGGGTGCGGTCGCCACGCATGGCGTCCAGGATCAACCGCTCATAGGCCTCAAGCACCTCGCCGACGAGCCCGGTTTCGTGCATGGCGAACTGCATGCTCAACTTGTCCAGACGCATACCGGGCCCGGGACGCTTGCCGTAGAACGACAATGACAATTTCGAGGAGTCCGCCAGATCGAACGTAAGGTGATCCGGCCCCTGTGCGCCCACCCCCGAGCCCACCGGGAACATGCTCTTGGGGGGCTCGCGGAAGGCGATGGAAATAACTCGCTGGCCCTCGGCGAGGCGCTTGCCCGTGCGCAGGAAGAACGGCACTCCGGCCCAGCGCCAATTGTCGATCGCGCACTTCATGGCGATGAAGGTCTCGGTGTCGGACTCCGGGTCTACGCCCTCCTCCTGCCGGTAACCAATATATTGACCCCGGACCACGGAGGCGGCGTCGATCGGCAGCATGCCACGAAAAACCTTGTTCTTTTCCTCGTTGATCGGCCCTGGTTCCAAGGCCGTCGGGGGTTCCATGGCCATGAAACCGAGAATCTGGAACAGGTGGGTCACGACCATGTCGCGAAAGGCGCCGGTCTGCTCATAGAACCCGGCTCGGGCGCCGAGCCCCAAGGTCTCGGGCACGTCAATCTGCACATGGTCGATGAAGTTACGGTTCCAGATCGGCTCGAACAGGCCGTTGGCGAAACGAAAAGCCAGGATGTTCTGGGCCGCCTCCTTGCCCAGGAAGTGATCGATACGGAAGATCTGCTCTTCGGCGAACACCGCGTGGAGCTTGGCGTTCAGCGCCACCGCGCTCTCGAGGTCGGTCCCGAAGGGCTTTTCCATAATCACGCGTGAGCCTTCGACGAGCCCCGCTTCGCCCAGCAACCGCACCGCCGAGAGGGCGGCGCTAGGCGGCACGCTCAGATAGTGCAGGCGCCGCGTCTCGCCAACCAGGGCGGTTTCCGCGCGGGCTACCGCCTCTCGAAGAGCGTCCGCGCCGGCGGCCAGCGGCACATAGTCGAGCACATCGGCGAAGGCGGACCAGTCTTCGTCGGCAACCTTGCGGCCGTAAAATTGCGCCAACGCCTCGCGGGCCGTGGCGCGGAACGCTTCAGGGGTGAGGTCATCCAGTGAAACGCCGATGATCCGGCAACCAGGAATGAAGCCGGCGGTGGCAAGATGGAAAAGACCGGGCAGCAGCTTACGCCGCGATAGATCCCCGGTGGCTCCCACCAGAACCACCACCTGTGGAAATTTCGGGCCAACGCCCGGTGGGATCCGCTTGGCCATACCGCCCCCTTCGCCGCCCCTGCTGGTCCCAAGGCGTCGCATCCAGGGCCGATCACAAGAGCGGAGTTCCATCAGGCCCGGACTTGGACGCCAATGCCACCTTTCAAGGCGCGGCCACGCGGCGTTTCGAACTTGAATTGACTCGGCGTGAAACAGCCACCCACTCTCAGCCGAGCTACTCATGGCTCTCGGACACGCGGACCTATCCTGTGACAGCCCTTTCCACCCACGTGCTGGACCTTTCGATCGGCCGGCCAGGAGCGGATATCGGCGTGCGGCTACACAGCCGAGCGAGCGATCCGCCCGACCTGATTTTCGAAACCCGCACCGACGCCGACGGCCGCGCCCGTCTGATCGCGCCTGGAGAACTCAAACCAGGTCGCTATCGGTTAGCCTTCGATATAGGCGCCTATTTCACAAGGACCGGCGCGACGGCCGAAGACCCGCCTTTCCTGGACGTGGTGATGATCGACTTCACCGTGACGGACGCGGCCCGGCATCACCACGTGCCGCTGCTGGTCTCGCCTTTCGGCTATTCGACCTACCGGGGCAGCTGACAGGGCGCCGCATCCAAGGGCGCCGGCCACGGCGCATGACAAACCCTTGGGCATGGACGAGTATCCAGACGCCGACAGCCTCCCCGGTCGCGGGAGCCGGTTAGTCGCCTCTATGAGTTTGGATCGATGACAAAACTGGAGTTGATTGTGACGAGATCCGGTCACTCGGCAGCGCTTCAACGCTGATGGACGGCGCGGTCCGCTACCTGTTGGATGGTCGGGCGCACGAGGTTAGCGACGCGGATCCGACCATGACGGTGCTTGAACATCTCCGCGGCGATCTTCGCCGGATGGGAACCAAGGAAGGCTGCGCGGAGGGCGACTGCGGCGCCTGCACCGTAGTGGTGGGCGAGCTTACGGAAGCTGGCGGCGTGGTCTGGCGGGCCGTCAACAGCTGTATCCAGTTTCTGCCGATGATCGACGGCAAGGCCCTGGTCACGGTGGAGAGCCTGGCGCGCAAGGCTATCCATCCCGTTCAGCTG
>JANYFU010000283.1 GCA_025359665.1 Caulobacteraceae bacterium | reverse complement strand
ATCGGCCATGGCCCCGGCGCGCATCACCCGGTTGGCGTTCAGGCGGAACGACAGCAGGATCGCCTGTTTCAGCCACTGGCGGACCATCCATTGCCCGTCGATCTTTTCCGCCACCCGGGTCTCGCCGGAATCCAACCGGCGCAGGGATTCCTCCACCGCCGTGCGGACCGGGCCATGGGTGTCGGATCCCAGGCTGTCGCGCGCCGCCCAGCCCGCTTCGATCTCCAGCTGAAGATCGGCCAATGCCGGTTCGGTCATGTTGCGGGCTCTCCTTGATTGATCCGGCCTTGATTGATCCGGGCCTTGGCCAGGAAAGGCGCCAGTGTCGCCGTGCGATAGTGGACAAAAGGCGCTTTTGACGCCTCGGCGTGGGCGCCTACCAGCACCGTGGTCATGCCGATCGCCGCCGCGGGCTCAAGATTGCGCTCCGCGTCCTCGAAAAAGGCGGTGGTGGCCGGATCGATGTCGTGCGCCTGCACAATCCGCTCAAACGCCAGCGGCGACGGCTTTGGCGCGAATTGCGCCGAGCCGATGTCGAACACCGCGTCGAACAGCCCACCCAGGCCCAGGGCCTCGACCACCCGTTCGGTATGGATGGCGTCGGCGTTGGTGAAGATCAGCCGCCGCCCGTGCAGGCGGCGCAAGGCGGCCCGCAGCGCCGGGTCCGGCCCGATGCAGTCGAGCGGCACATCGTGAAACACCGCGTGGAACACGTCCGGATCGACCGAATGATGGGCCATCAGCCCGCCCAGGGTCAGGCCGTATTCGGCCAGATAGCGCTTTTGCAGGGCCAGGGCCTCGGCGCGCGGCAGGCCGGTCAGGGTTTCCACGAAGTCGGTGATGCGCGGCGTCATTCGCGCCGACAACCCGGACTCCAGCGGATAAAGGGTGTTGTCGAGGTCGAACAGCCAGGTCTCGACGTGGCGCAGATCGGCCCCCTCGCCTGGCGCGGGCTCTAGGGACATATCAAAGTGCCCGCCCCGTGCTCGGTGAACAGCTCCACAAGCATCGCGTGCGGCCGTCGGCCATCGAGAATCACCACCCCCTGTACACCCGCCTCCACCGCCGCGATGGCGGTTTCCAGCTTGGGGATCATGCCGCCGGTGGCCACGCCATCGGCGATCGCCGCCCGGGCTTCGGCGACCGTCAACTGGCGGATCAATTCGCCGTCGGCTCCCAGCACGCCCGCCACATCGGTCAGCAGCAGCATCCGCCGGGCCTTGAGCGCTCCCGCCAGCGCCCCGGCCACGGTGTCGGCGTTGATGTTGTAGGTCTGGCCGTCCTCGCCGACCCCGATCGGCGCGATCACCGGGATATAGTCGTCTTCCTCGGAATCGATCAGGCTGCGGATCAGCTTGGGATCGATGCGGGTAGGCTCGCCCACGAAACCCAGGTCCACGACTTCATCGCCGTCAGAGCCGGGCGTGGGCCGCGTGCGGGTGGCTTTTTCCACCGTGATCAGGCCAGCGTCCTTGCCCGACAGGCCGACGCCGCGCACATCGGCGGTGGCCCCGGCCTGGGTGATCCAGCTGGCGATTTCCTTGTTGATGGCGCCCGACAGGACCATCTCGGCCACTTCCATGGTCGCCTTGTCAGTGACCCGCAGACCGTCGATGAACGTCGATTTGACCCCCGCCCGCTCCAGCATCCGGGAAATCTGCGGCCCGCCGCCATGCACCACCACGGGCCGGACGCCGAGCAGCTTCAACAGCACCGCGTCGGCGGCGAACAGCCGGGCCAGCGCCTCCTCGCCCATGGCGTGGCCGCCGTATTTGATCACCACCGTCTGGCGGTCGTGGATCTGAATATAGGGCAGGGCTTCGGCCAGGGTTTTGGCGGTCACCCAGCCCGCTTCCTCGGGGCTGTCGGTCAAGGCGTTTCCAGACTGTTTTGTCATGCGAAAGCGGCGGCGGCGATCTCGGCGCGCAACAACGCCATGCCGTCGCCCTTCTCAGCCGAAGTGGCCACAACCCGCGGGAACGCCGCCGGGCGTTTGGAGATCGCCGCCAGGGTGGCGACGGTCATGGCGTGGGCTTCGCCGGACTTCAGTTTGTCGGCCTTGGTCAGCACGATCTGATAGGACACCGCCGCCTTGTCGAGGGCGTCGAGCGCCTCGGCGTCCGGGTCCTTCAACCCATGGCGGGCGTCGATCAACAGATAGACCCGCTTGAGGTTGGGCCGGCCGCGCAGATAGGCCCTTCCCAGGTCCTGGAACTTCTGGGCCGTTCCGCGTGAAACGCGAGCGAAGCCATAGCCCGGCAGATCGACCAGCCGCAGCCGCGCGTCCAGCACGAAGAAATTGATCTCCCGCGTACGCCCGGGCGCCGTCGAAGCCCGCGCCAGCCGATGCCGATTGACCAGGGCGTTGATCAGCGACGACTTGCCGACGTTGGATCGCCCGGCGAAAGCCACCTCGGGCAGCTCTGGGCCCGGCAGGCCGTCCATCTCCACGGCGCCCATCATGAAATCGCATTGCCGGGCGAACAGCACCCGCGCGGCCTCGATCTCGCCGGCGTCGAAAACCTCGGCGTCCGGCCTTGGCTCGGTCACCCCGAGGTTCCGGGGGCGGAGGAGAACCGCCGCAGGAACTCATCGATCGGATTGTCGACCTTGAACCGGCGCATCATCACATACTGCTGCAGGATGGTGATCAGGCTGCTCCACGTCCAATAGATCAGCAGACCCACCGAATACTGCGCCAGGATGAAGGTGAACATGATCGGCATGAACTTAAAGATCATCTGCTGGGTCGGATCGATGCCGGTCTGAGGCGTCATCGACTGGCTCAGCCACATGCTCATCCCATAGAGCAGCGGCCACACGCCGACGTGCAGGAACCCGCCCAGAATCCCGCCGACAAGAGGCGTCAGGGACGGGTCCCACGGGATCAGGCCGAACAGGTTGAGGAAGGTGGTCGGATCGGGCGCCGACAGGTCGTGGATCCAGCCGAAGAACGGCGCGTGGCGCATCTCGATGGTCACGGTGAACAGCTTGGTCAGCGAATAGAACACCGGAATCTGGAACAGGATCGGAATGCAGCCGGTCACCGGATTGACCTTCTCGCGCGCATAGAGGGCCATCATCTCCTTCTGCTGCGCGGCGGGGTCTTCCTTCAGGCGTTTCTGCAGCGCCTGCAGCTCGGGCTGAATCTTCTTCATCTTCACCCCCATCTCGAAGCCCTTGTTGGCCAGGGGGAAGGTGATCAGGCGGATCACCACGGTAAGCATCAGGATGGCCACCCCGAAATTGCCGACGTGGGAATAGAAGAATTCCAGCAGCGCGAAGATCGGCTTGGTCAGGAACCACAGATTGCCCCAGTCCACGGCGTCGACGAACCGCGGCACGCCCAGCGCGGCGGTGTAGCCGTTCAGCACCGGCACGGTCTTGGCGCCGGCGAACAGGTGGCTGACCTCGGTGATGGTCTGCCCGGGCGCCACGGCCCGGCCCTGGCTGGAATATGTGGTTTCATAGATGTCGATGCCGGTGGCCTGGTCGGTGGTCACCCGGGCCTTGGCGTCGATGGTCTCGCTTTGGGCGGGGATGAACGCCGTCATCCAGTATTTGTCGGTGATGCCGAACCAGCCGCCCTTCGACTGCCAGTCCTCCTCGACCTTCTTCTTCCAGTCCTTGTAGGGGGCCAGGCGCAACTGAGCCTGATCCACGCCCAGAACGCCGATCGCGCCCTCATGCACGATGTTCGACGCGGCGAGGCCCGTGGTCGGCAGGCCCTGGCGCTGCACCGACACATAGGGCGCCAGGCTCACCGCGCCAGGGCCATGATTGGTCACCGTCTCGGTGATGGTGAACATCGACTGGGCGTCGACATCGATCCGCCGCGTGAAAGTCAGGCCGCTGGCGGCGGCATAGGTCAGTGCGATGGGGTGGCCAGGGGCCAGGGTGTCGCCGCCGGTCTGGGTCCACAGGGTCTGGGGCGTGGGAATGCCGGGCAGGTTGGCGCCGACCCAGCCCTGTTCGGCGAAATAGGCGTTGGCCATGCCCTCGGGCCGCAGCAGTTCGACCTCTGGAGACCTGGGATCGACCTTCTCGTGATAGGCTTTCAGATACAGGTCATCGAGGCGGGCGCCGCGCAGGGCCAGTGAGCCGCGCAAGGTCGGCGTGTCGATGCGGATGCGGGGGCTGATGGCGAGGGCGGCCGGCCGCGACAGGTTGGGCTGGGCCGGTCCCGCCGCCGGCGCGCCGGCCACGCTGGCCGGGGCCTCGGCCTGGGCTCTCGCCCGGGCGGCGGCGGTGATCTTGGCCTGCGGGCCGATGATGAACACCTGATAGGCGATCATCAGCAGGCCGGCGATCACCGCGAAGGCGACCATATTCTTGGTTTCGTTGGGCATGGCGGCTAATCGGGCCTGGTCAGAAGGCGTTGAGGCGGAGGCTCGCCCATGCTGGCGCTGAGGTCGGCGGCGAGCCTTATCAGCGCGCTTTTCATATCGTCAAGCAAAGGCGCCCAGGAACGCGATACGGTCCCGCCCCTGGCGATGAATACATAGTCGCATCCGGGCCGCGCATGAAGGGGCGCGACAATCCGCGCCGCTTCGCGCAGGCGCCGCTTGGCCCGGTTGCGCACCACAGAGCCGCCGATCCGCTTGGTGGCGGTGAAACCGATTCTGATCAAGGGCGAGTCATCACCGCGATATCTTGCCTGGGCGACTACCGCGCCGCGCGCGCAATTCAGAGCCTTGGCGGCGGCCAGGAAGTCCGGCCGCTTTTTCAATCGCTCTATGTCGGGAGACGCCTGCGAGATCCGGGCGGCGCCCTAGGCCGTCAGGGTCTTGCGGCCGCGGGCGCGGCGGCGGGCGACGATCTTCTGGCCGTTCTTGGTGGCCATGCGCGAGCGGAAGCCGTGACGACGCTTGCGCACCAGCCTGGACGGTTGAAAAGTGCGCTTCACGACGAGACTCCAGGACGAAAACAGCGGGCTGACCCCGGTGCGATCCGGAGCGAACGAGGGCGGGCTGATAGGGGAACCGGGGCCAGGAGTCAATCCGGCGGCGACGCGCGGCGCCCAAACCGCTAGAACACGCCATGACCCAAAGCCGGCTGTTCGCCCTCCTCATCGCTCTGGCGGTCCTCGCCCCCGCCGTCGCTCCCGCCGCCACGCCGACCGCGCCCGTGACCCTCGCGCCGAAGGTGGACATACCGCGGATGTATGGCGGCTGGTACATCGTCGCCACCATCCCCAACGGCTTCGAAAAGGGCATGGTCGAACCCTACGATGTCTATTCGCCGCGCAAGGACGGCAGCCTGAGGGAGGATTTCTACGCCCGGCGAGGCGGCTTCGACGCCCCGCGCAACCACTTCGTGGTCCAGGACTTCATCAATCCGGGCAGCCACGGCGCCCACTGGGGCGTGCGCATCTTCTGGCCGCTGAAGCTGCC
>JANYFU010000281.1 GCA_025359665.1 Caulobacteraceae bacterium | reverse complement strand
CGCGCGACACCGCCGCCGATCCCAGGCGCCAGGGTCAGGACCGCGTCGCCGTGGACGAGGTCTAGCCGATCCACCGTGATCAGCTCCCGGGTGTCAGGGCGATGACGCGCTCGGCATGTTTATCCACCGCCGCGCGGGAGTACAGCAGCGGCGCATACTGTCCGGCCGACCAAAGCGGAAACAGATCGCTATAGTGGGGGCTGGCCGGGTCGCCTGACTGGCCTGGCGTGTTGATCACCACCGAATTGTCCCAGGCCCCGACATCCATCACCATGCGCACCGAGGCGCCATGGGTGACGTTGAAGTCGCCTGGGGAATAGGCGGCGGCTTTGGGCGTCGAGGCGCCGCCGGGGATCGGCAGGGGGCCGACCGTCATGCGGGCTTTGTCGGCGGGGCCGGCGACCGCGGTCACGGCGGGGGCCCAGGTGGCGTGGTGCAGCCGACCCCATGACCAGCTATCGACATCGGGTCCCAAACGCGTGGACAGTTCGTCCAACGCCTCGCTCAGGCTTGAAATCAATATAGCGTCGCGCGCGACCGTCGGATCTGGACCGAAGGTGGCGTCCGGATGTTCCAGCGCGGTCAGGATCGCGTCCAGCGCCGGGGTTCCGATAGCCGCTCGCGCCTTGGGGGCCAGGGTATCGATCACCGCCGGTCCCAGATGCTTGACCGCCCAGACTTCGTAAATCGCGGCCGGGATGCTGCCCACGGTCTCGTCATGATCCCACGCCTTCAGCCGCGCCAGGGCGTCGGCGACTTTCGGATCGTCAGAGGTCAGTTGTGCGGCCAGATCGGTCAGGCGGCGCGAGATGGCCGGGTGATTGTCGGTCTGCAGCGCCATCGAGTCGGCGACGCTGACGTGGCTGTTGGCGGCCAGCACCTCGTCGATGCGGTCGATGCGAGAGCGGTCGCCCCATTCGAACGACACCTTGCGCGCTTCGGCCGGATAGCCGGACGGCAGGTTCATCTCGTTGGCTGTGGCGAACCAACCCTTGGCTGGATTGAGGCTGACCGGCAGTTCGTCGCCCTTCAGGAAGCCCGCCCACTCATAACGCCCGTCGCCGGGCACGGGCAGCAATCCGTCCCAGTTGGGCCGTTTGGGGGTCAGGCCCGACGCGGCCCAGCCGATGGCGCCCGTGGTGTCGGCGTAGACCAGGTTCAGGGGTGGCGCGCCCCAATGATCGTGAGCGGCCTGGAAATCCGCCCAGGTCTTGGCGTGGGTCAGCCATGAGGCCTGGAAATACCCCGAGGCGCCGGGCCGGTTCCACACGGTGCGCAGAGCGAACGCGCGGCCATGGGCGGGATCATAGTCCAGAACCGGACCATGGCGCGTGAACCGCAGTTCGACCGGCCTTGGCGCCTCGCCCTTCACATCGATGGTGTCGTGGATCACGGTCATGCCCTCCCAGCCCGCGCCATAGCGATACTGGTCGGGGTTGGCCGGACTCAGGGCATAGACATAGAGGTCTTCCTGATCGATCCCGAAGATCGTCAGGCCGAAGGCGGCGGTGTCGTTATGACCGAACGATACGCCCGGCAGGGCTGGCTCGCCCGCGCCGATCACCGACAGTCCGGGCGCGGTCAGCTGCACCAGGTAGCGCAGCGACGGGGCGCCCAGCTGACGATGTGGGTCGTTGGCCAGCAGCGGCCGGCCGGTGGCGGTGCGCGAGGGCGCCACCACCCAGTTGTTCGAGCCTTCGAACGCCGCGTCGCGGGCGAAATCCGCAGGGTCGATGACCGCCACCTTTGTCGAGGCCGGCGAGAACGCCACCGGCTGAGTGGCGAGTACGTAGTCGTTGAGCACGTCGGCGCCGATAACGCACGGATCGAGGCCTTCAGGGACGCTGGCGACATGGGCGGGCTCAAGGCGTTTGCGCAGGGTGTCGGTGGGCAGCCCCGCGGCGCAGGCGACCCGGGCCCGCGCCACTTCCGAGAGGACATTGCCTACCAGGGCGTGGCTGCGGATCCGCACCACGTCGTCGGCCTTCCAGCCTTCGGGCGTCGAGCCGGTGATCGCGAACTC
This sequence comes from Caulobacteraceae bacterium, assembly GCA_025359665.1. Lineage (GTDB taxonomy): Bacteria > Pseudomonadota > Alphaproteobacteria > Caulobacterales > Caulobacteraceae > Acaudatibacter. The sequence continues at coordinate 2,013 of JANYFU010000281.1, read as the reverse complement.
AAGCGGCAGGGGCTTTACGCCGGCGCGAACCTCGGCGACGTAGGCGTTGATTCCGGCCACGAAGGCCTCGACCTCGTTCTTGGCCCCGGGGGCGTAAGCGGCCCATTCGGTGGTCATATCGCCGCGATACAGAAACAATCGCGCGGCCCGGTCCTGCGCGACGAAGGCGGGGCCAAGGCTGGCCGACAGCACCCCCAGCCCCCGCTTGCGCCACAGATCGATCTGCCAGAGGCGGTCGCGCGCGGCGTTGTAGCCTTGCAGGAAAAAGGCGTCGCGCTCGCTGGCGGCGTAGATGTGGGCGATCCCCCAGTGGTCGACGACGATCTCGCCCGGCGCCTTAAGGCCCGCGACCGTCCAATGGTCGGTCGGGGCGGTGGCGTTGGCCGCGCCGGCGATCGCCAGCGCCAAGGTCAGGGCGCGCATTTTCATGATCCGGCGTACCTCTTCTTGATCGCGCCCCCAGCCAAGGGAAGCTTGCTCTCATCGACGATCGTACCACCTTTCATCAAAAGCGCGATGGCCTTGGTGTTGTCGATGTCGGCCAGGGGATCGGCGTTGAGTAGCACCAGGTCGGCCAGCTTGCCTTCCTCGACCGAGCCCATGTCGTCTGCCTTGCCCAGGAACACGGCGCCATTGTGGGTGGCGATCCTGATCACCTGGGCGGGGGTCAGGCCGGCCTGGACCAGCAGTTCCATCTCGCGGTGGGCGGCCGGGCCACTCGACTGGTCTGTGCCCAACGCAGCCACGCCGCCGGCCGCCACGATCTTGCGGATGTTCTCCTCGCAGATCGGGGTCATCAGCTTCATCCACCAGGTCCAGGACCTGGCCTGATAGCTGGCGCGGACGGTGGTTTTAAGATCCTGGCGCTCGGCGGCGCTCATGGTGGCGACATAGTCGCTCTGGTCGAGAAATTCCGGGTGTTCGACCAGCCGGCTGTAGTTCTCGCCGATGGTCAGGGTGGTGGCGAAGGGTATTTTCTTGGCCGCCATCAGGCGCACGAAGTTGTCGCTGACCGGCCCCTGGATCACCGGATGGGCCAGGGTGTCCGCTCCCGCGTAGATCGCCTCTTCCGAGCGCCGTTCGTTGGACACGTGGACCGTCGTGCGGATGCCGTGCTCGTTGTAGTACTGGATGATCTGGTGAAGCAGCGGCTGCGGCATCAGGGTGATCATCGGCCGCGCGCCCCAGCCCTCCTCGTCATAGGTCAGCTTGAGGATGTCGGGCTGCTGCTCGGCGATATGCCGGTCGAGCAACGCTTTGTCCTTCTCGAAGTCGCTGATCCGCACCGCCATCGCATCGCCGTGGCTGCCCGGATAGGTGATCAGATTGCCGGTGGCGAAGATCCGCGGCGACTGGATCTGTCCGGCCCGCTCGCGCGCACGCTCGTAAAGGCTGTTCTCGGGCAGGTTGCCGACGTCCACCACCGTGGTGAAGCCGTCGTAAAGATAGCCCGCCAGGGCGGCCTCGGCCGCGGCGTGGTCGATCACCGGCGGACCGTCATGTTTGGCGTCCCAGCGCCAGCCGGCCAGGTGGATATGCACGTCCATCAGGCCCGGAATCAGATACTTGCCCCGCCCGTCGATAACCTGGCCGACCGGCGTTCCGGCGACACGCGTCGGCGTTACCTTGGCGATCCGATCGCCTTCGACCACGACGGTCATATCCGTCTTGGCCGCCGCGCCCGTGCCGTCGATCACCGTCACATGTTCGATGGTGTATGCAGCCCGGGCGGGACCCCCGATCAGGGCCAGGAGCAGGGCGGCGGTGAGCCATTGGGTTTTGTTCATTGGGTCCTCGCGCCGCGCCGTTTGAAGCCTTGGTCTGGATCGCCTAGACCTGCCGACCGGTCCCGAGCGCGGAGAATCGCCGAATGACATTATCCCCATCCCATTGGCTGATGAAGTCCGAGCCGGTGAAATACGGCTTCGACGACCTGATCCGCGACGGGCGGACGATGTGGGACGGCGTGCGCAACAACCAGGCGGCGCTCTATCTGAAAGCGATGAAGATCGG
>JANYFU010000237.1 GCA_025359665.1 Caulobacteraceae bacterium | reverse complement strand
CCGACTCTCGGCGCTTGCCACGCCTGGCTGGAGGCCGGCGGCCAACCGCGCGGTTCCGGCCAAGTGGTCCAGGAATGCGGCGCCGGCCTTATCCCCTTGCGCCGGGGGGATGGCGTCAACGCTTTTGCCGCTCCGCCGATCCTGCGCGGCGGTCCGGTCGAGGATGCGCTGCTGGATGAGGTCGCCGCGGTGCTGCGGATTGGTCGCGGCGACATCGTCGCCTCGCAGTGGATCGACAACGGCCCAGGCTGGGTCGGCCTGCTACTGAGTTCGGCCGAGGCAGTGTTGGCTCTGCAGCCTGCCCGAGACCATCCCCGTCGGATCGAGATCGGCGTCGTCGGCCCGCATGCGCCGGGTTCCGCGCTGGACTTCGAACTGCGCGCCATCTTCAGCGACCAGCACGGCGCGCTTCGGGAAGATCCGGTCACCGGTAGCTTGAACGCCTCCATGGCCCAATGGCTGCTGGGGGCCGGCCGGGCCACCGCGCCCTATCTCGCGGCCCAGGGCACGGCGCTCGGCTGCGCGGGGCGGATCCGTATCACCCAGGATACTGACGGCCAGGTCTGGGTCGGCGGCGCGGCGATGACCATCGTCACTGGCCGGATCGATATTTGAGGGGCGTATCGCTGGGTTGACAGGCCGAGGAAATAATTTCACATCTGAAGAAATATTTCTCTCAATGAGAAGGAAATTCCGATATGCCTGACGGTCGACCAACCCTCTCCTCCGGCCTCTCCTATCGCGACCCGCGAGCCGCTATCGCCTGGCTCGAAAAGGCGTTCGGCTTCGAAACCACCATGCTGGTCGAGGCGCCGGATGGTTCTGTCGCCCACTCGGAGCTTCGGCTAGGTGACGGCGTCATCATGGTCGGGAGCGAGTGGAGCGAAGACAACAAGAGCCCGGCCTCGGTCGGTGGCAAGAACACCCAGACGATCCACCTGCAAATCGAGAGCGATGTCGACGTTCATTGCGCCCGCGCCCGCGCTGCCGGAGCCGCGGTCTTTGCCGAGCCAGAGACTCAGTTCTACGGGGACCGTACCTACCGTTGCAAGGATCCGGAGGGCCATATCTGGACGGTGGGGCAGACAGTCGATGTCGTATCGAACGAAGCGATGGAGGCAGCCACTGGTCTGAAGATCACCACGAACGGATGATGGCGGGATCTATCGACCGTATCTTGGCGGCCCTCGCCGATCCGTACCGGCGGGCGACCGTGGATCTGTTGCGCCAGGGTCCCCGCAGCGCCGGCGATCTGGCGCGGGCGCTGGCGATTCCAGCGCCGGCCATGAGCCGCCATTTGCGCGTGCTGCGGGAAGGCGGCCTCGTCACCCAGACCCAGCCTGAATTCGACACCAGGCTGCGCGTCTATGCGCTGCAGCCCGGTCCGATGGCGGAACTCAAGTCCTGGCTGTCCGAAGCCGAGGCGCTGTGGTCCGAACAGTTGGCCGCCTTCAGCGCGCACATCGAAGCGCCGGACCCTGGATGAGCTCGCGGATCGTCGTCGCCCTACGCGTGGCCGCCACCGCCGATCGCGCATTCTCCGCCTTCACCGCCGACATCGGCGTCTGGTGGCGGCCCAGTCCACTGTTCCGCTTTACGCCCCGCGAGCCAGGCGTACTGTCGTTCGAGCCCGGACCGGAAGGGCGGCTGATTGAAACCCGCGCCGGCGGCAAGGTGTTCGAGATCGGCCGAATCACCGTCTGGGAGCCACCATTGCGGCTGGTGTTCGGGTGGCGGCAGGCGGCGTTCGGCCCCGGCCAGGCCACTGAAGTGGAGGTTCGGTTCGACGACCTCGGTGCCGAAACCCGTGTCACCGTCGAGCATCGCGGCTGGGATACCGTTCCGGCCGCCCATGTCGCTCGCCACGGCTTTCCCGACCTGATGTTCCTGCGCCGTCTCGGTGACTATTGGTTGGTCTTGCTGTCGGCCGTGAACGCGTTCATGGGCAGGACTTCGCCGGAGACGCCCGAACCGTGAGCCAGGAACCAAACTCGATCGTGAAACGCGGACGCGCGGCGGCCTTCGGCTTCATCTTCGCCTCCGCTTTGATCAACGCCGTCTCGTTCGGGATCATGATCCCGATCCTGCCCAATCTGATCAAACACATGGTTGGTGGCGACACCGCCGCCGCCGCCGAATGGAACGTGCTGTTCGGCACCGTTTGGGGCCTGATGCAGTTTGTCTGCGGCCCGGTATTGGGCATGCTCTCTGATCGCTACGGGCGCCGGCCGGTGATGCTGCTGTCGATCTTCGGCCTGTTCGTGGATTTTCTGTTCATGGCCTTCGCCCCGACCCTGGCGTGGCTTTTCGTCGGCCGTGTGCTCAATGGCGTTACCGCCGCCAGTTTCTCGACCGCAAACGCCTATGTGGCCGATGTTACCCCACCTGATCAAAGGGCGCGCAATTTTGGTATGCTGGGCTCGGCGTTCGGTTTTGGTTTCATCCTAGGCCCCAGTATCGGCGGGGTGCTTGGCGAGGTGAACCTGCGCTTGCCGTTCATGGTCGCCGCCGGCCTTTGTCTGATCAACGCGATCTATGGCCTGCTGGTGCTGCCCGAATCCCTCCCGCCAGAGCGGCGTACGACCATGATCAACTGGGCGCGAGCCAACCCCCTCGGCTCGCTGGCGTTTCTACTCGAGAGGGGCAGGCTTGCGGCACTGGTGGCGGTCGCCTTTCTGTTTCAGCTGGGCTTCACGGTGCTGCCGTCGATCTTCGTGCTCTACAGCGGCTATCGCTACGGCTGGACCCCCAGCACCCTAGGTTGGACCTTCATGGCCACCGGCGTCGCCCAGATCATCGTGCAGATGTTCATGGTCGGGCCGGTGGTGAAGCGCATCGGCGAACGCGGCGCGGTGCTGGTCGGCTCGGGAATGGGCGCGCTTGGCCTGACCATCTATGCGCTGGCTCCTACTGGCCCGATCTACCTGCTTGGCATTCCAGTTTGGGCGCTTAGCGGCTTTATGACCCCTGGACTGATGGGCCTGATGACCCGACGGGTCGGACCGCAGAACCAGGGTCAGCTACAAGGCGTCTCCCAGAGCGTTCAGGGCATCGCCTCGGTTCTGGGGCCGCCCCTGTTCGGACTCAGCTTTTCGTGGGCGGTCAGAAACAACGCCGCGCTGCATCTGCCTGGCTTGCCGATCCTGATTTCGGCGGCATTGCTGCTTATGGCCTTCATGCTGTCGCTGCGGGTCGCCACGCCAAGCCCCTTGGCCGCGCCGGCCTGAGCCGTCGCCCGCCCCACCTTGATAGCGGCCAGGGGCACGGGGTAAATCCGCGGTCCCGAATTGGTGTAGCGTGATCGTCATGACCCTGAACCGATCTGTAATTCTCCTGATCCTGTTCTCACTCGCCTCGCCTCGCGCCTTCGCCCAGCCCGGACAGATCCAGGCGCCTTCCAATCTGATGACGATGAAAATGTCGTTTTCTCCGATTGTAAAGCGGACAGCTCCGGCGGTGGTCAACGTCTATTCCCGCCGCGTGGTCCGCCAGCAGATCGATCCGTTCTGGAGTCTGTTCGCCGGGGGTGTTCCCCGCGAGAGGGTGGAACAGTCGCTTGGCTCGGGATCTATCGTTCGCGCCGACGGGGTGATCCTGACCAACCACCACAACATCGCCGGAGCCCAGGAGGTCCGCGTCGCCACCGCCGACCGGCGCGAGTGGCCGGCCACCGTCCTGCTGGACGACGCCCGGGCCGATCTGGCGGTGCTCAAGATTGAAACCAAGGGCGAGCGCCTGCCTACCATCGCCATTGACGATGCGAGCAACCCCCAGGTCGGTGATCTGGTACTGGCCATCGGCAATCCGTTCGGCGTCGGCCAGACGGTGACCAACGGCATCATTTCTGCATTGGCGCGATCCCAAGTGAAGGAGAACGACTACGCGTTCTTCATCCAGACCGACGCCTCGATCAATCCAGGCAACTCGGGTGGCCCGCTAGTGGATATGAATGGCGATCTGATCGGGGTGAACACCGCTATCGTTTCCAGTTCGGGCGCCTCGGCCGGCGTTGGATTCGCCATTCCCGCGGTGATGGCCAAGCAGGTTGTCGACGCCGCCCTGAGCGGGGGCCACGTGGTGGCGCGCCCCTGGTTGGGCGCCAAAAGCCAGGCGCTGACCGATGAAATGGCCAAAAGCTTTGGCCTGGAGGCGCCCCAGGGCGTTGTCATCACCGATGTCTGGCCGGGCGGGTCGGCCTTTCGCGCCGGTATCGCCCGGGGCGACGTGATCCTATCGGTCGGCGGCGAACCGATCAACGATGACGCCGCCCTGACCTATCGCATCGCTACTCGCCACCCTGGCGACATCCTTAACCTGCAAGTGCGTCGTGCGGGCCAGATGCGATCGGTGCGCCTGACGGTTGATAGCCCTCCCTCCACCCCCGCGCCCGACTTGCGAACCATTGCCGGCCGCAACCCCCTGACCGGCGCCACTGTCGTCAATGTCTCTCCGGCGAGCGCCCAGCAATATGGCGTCGATCCGTTCGCCGCTCGGGGCGTGCTGGTCACCGAGATCCAGGGAGGGTTCGCGCAGACCATCGGCGTCCAGCCCGGCGACTTCATCCGCGAGATCAATGGCCAGAAGGTCGCTTCGACCGCGGAACTCGCCGCTGCAGTGCTGGCTCCCGCGAATGGATGGATGATCGTGATCGAGCGGAACGGCCAGACCATAACCGCCCGGTTCTCAGGATAGAGCGGACTCAGACCGCGCCAGGCTGACCAGCCCGACCAAAGCTCCCTGGGAACTTGGCTATTGTGCTATGGGAATCAGGCGCGCGAAGGAGATACGGATGCCCAGCACCGGACGATACAACGGCTTGGCTATTGGCCTGCATTGGACCATCGCCGCACTGATTATATTGCAGATCGGCTACGCTTGGTGGGGCCTGGCGCCGCTGAAGGAGGATTCACCCGAACAGGCTCAGGCGCTGGCCTTTCACTTCTCCATCGGCCTGACCATCCTGCTACTGAGCCTAGCCCGGCTGGGCGTTCGGATAGCCGCCCCGCCGCCGCCGCTGCCGGCGGACATGCCAGGTTTTGAAAAGACCATGGCCCGGCTGACCCACACACTGTTCTATTTACTGATCATCGGGATACCGCTTGGCGGTTGGGTCCTGGCCTCGCTGCACCCCGACCCCATCGTCTATTTCGACCTGTTCGAATGGCCCCACCTGCCGTTCCTGTCCGGCCTCGACAAACCCGCCAGCCATGCCTTGCACAAGGCCGTTGGCGCTATGCACACCGTGATCCTGGTTTGGACGACCGTAGTGCTGCTGGCCCTGCATATCGGCGGTGCGCTGAAGGATCAGATTTCTGGGCCCCCGGTGTTCTGGCGTATGCTGCCCTTTCTGCGCCCGCCCTTTGAGCGCTGACGCGCCCAGCCCGCCGAGGGTTCGCCCTTGGCCGGTTCAATAGGGCGGCGGCTTCCTTGCGGTTTGCGCAAGCGCGGCCTCGGTCCACCAGGTCAGATCGTCGGCGAAGCGTCCGAATGACCGATCGAGGCTGTGGCCCGCCTCGCCGATGGGCCTGGCGTCCGCATCCAGTGTCTGGGCGATTGGGCCAATCGTAAGGGTGCTGGAAATCACCACCATTCCCATCTCGCTCAAGGTGGCGTGCCAGGCCGTATTCGACCGCGCTCCGCTCAGGCGTCCGGCCGAATAACTGGCGATAGCGGCGGGCCGCCAGAACCATTCCTCAAGGAAGTGATCGGTCAGATTCTTCAGACCCGGTTGAACGCCCCAGTTGTATTCCCCGGTGACGAAAACGAACGCGTCGGCGGCTCGGATCTTCGCGGCTAGTGCCTCCAAGGCCGGCGGCGCTGCGCCCTTCGGATATTCCTTGTACATGCGATCCAGCATCGGCAGCCCCACCGCCTTGGCGTCGATCAGTTCGGCCGCGTCGCCCCGCGCCGTCAGACCCGCGACGATATAATCGGCCAACCGGATGCCCATCCGATCGGAGCGGTAGGAGCCGTACAGAACAAGAATCGAATGGGGCATGGAACCAACTCAATAACCGAGCGCGTTCCAGAACGCGCAATGATGGTCGGCCGCGAAGCTGGCTTTCGACCCGGTATCCGTCGGTGATAGGCTAAAAGGTCCAGCGCTGGTATCCTTGGGCCACGTTGGCGCTCCGGTGGCGTTCGGATCGCCGACCTTCGCGAAAGCGCTCCAGTAGGTCTGAATTCGCTCTGACAGGTTGCGCTGGCTTTGATTGAAGCTGGCGGGGTTGGCGGCCGCCCAGGGCGTCTGAAACACATAGGCGATTTCCGCGCTGTGAAAGGAACCCAGGCGTGGCGTGATCGGTGTGGGCGGTAGGGTGGTCGTCGCATGGGGGTCGTCGAACTGATAGGCGTAGACGGTCGAGCGCCGTCGCAGTAGCGAATTCAGGGTCAGAGCCGGACAGGCGAAAGTGGAGTCGGTCACCACGTCGGCATAGGCTATTCCTCGCGCGCGCTTGGCCTCGTCGGCGTATTCCGCCAGCACCTTTGGCGTGACGTCCTGGAAGGTGTCGCCAAGAATTTTTTCATAACTGCTCTGAGTGAACAGCTTCCCCTTCAGGCGGTTGGTGTAGAGAAAAATTCGTCCCTCATCGTGATTGGTCCCGTCGACAACCGGCATGGCGGCGAACCGGCCCGTGTCGAACGCCACTCGAGGTGATACGGGCAAGACATCGCCGCCCCACGCCGGCGACCAGGAGTCGAGCCCCAGAAGCCCGCGCCTTGAAGCTTTGGTCTTCAAAAGCTGTGATACCGGAACATGACGCAGGCAATCGGCCGCCTCCGGGCCGGCGCCACAACCGAGGGCCGCGGCCATTCGTGCGCCGCCCGCCTCGGCGTCCGCCAAGCCTATTGTGGAGAGTGGCGAGGTACAGGCTCCGCTCTCGATGATCGCGCGCTGAAACAGACCCTGGGCGTTGGGAGCGGTCAATTGATAGCAAGTGCTCCAACCTCCGGCGGATTCCCCGAAAAGTGTTACATTGCCGGGGTCGCCACCGAACCGGGCGATGTTCACCACCACCCATCGTAGGGCCGCCTGTTGATCCATCAGGGCGTAGGCGCCTTCGCCCGCGCCGCGAAGCGCCGGGTGGGCCATGAAGCCGAGCGCGCCCAGGCGATAGTTGGGCGACACCACCACGACGCCCTTTTGCTCGGCCAAGCGGCTGGGATCGTAGGTGAGGTTGTCGCCGCTATCGAAACCGCCACCATAGAGCCACACCATGACCGGCCTGGGCCGGTCGGGGGAAGCGTCGTGTGGCGTATAGATGTTGAGGTTGAGGCAGTCTTCAGACTTGCGGCCCGTGCCCGGCAGGCTGTTTTGAGGGCAGATGGGTCCCGCCCGAGTGGCGTCGCGTACCGTCCGCCAGACGGCGGCCGGTGCGGGGGGCGCAAACCGCAATGGCCCAACCGGAGGCGCCGCAAAGGGAATGTCCAGGAACGCCTGACCCCGGGGTGTCGTTACGCCGCGCACTGGTCCGGACTCCGTGCGCACGATCACGGGCCGCGCGGCGGGGCTCTTCACCAGGTAGCCCACACGGCCCGGCGCCAATGCGCATCCGGTCAAAATTGCACAAGCGGCTATGGCGGCGGCGAACAGAAGCCGCCGGCTGCAAGGGTCGGTCATTGGGCCATCCCGTCGTGTGGTCTGAAGTTGTTAGCAGCAATGAACGATCGACCCCAGGGTTCCCAAAAGCGCGAGGCAATCCGATCTAGGGCTTGCGCGGATTGTTTGGGTTATGTTGGGTCGTCCGACGCCAGGAGAACGCAATGTCGGAGCAAGCGCTGTTGCCGGGGTTCGAACCCGTTGCCCGACCTACGGATCGGCTGCTCTTCCTCATTTACCCGGACACTGCGGCCTGCTTGCCGATAAGCAAGCTCGCCCACCGGTGTCGCGATGAATTGAGACTGCAGGGTCGGCCACTTGAGATGGACATCTTCCACGCCACGCTGGTTCACATCGGCGACTTCCCGGGTTTGCCACGCCACATCGTCGCCGGGGCCGTTCAGGCGGCCGCAACGGTCCAGATGGCCCCATTCGAGGTTTCGTTTGATCGCGTGATGAGTTTTTCGCGCAAGCTCGGTAAGCGGCCATTGGTGCTCCACTCCGATCAAGACGCCGCGACGTTGGCGACGTTTCAACACACCCTGCTTGACGCTCTCGTGAGAGGCAAGTTGGTGCGTTCTGGAACATCAAAATATAAGCCACATGTGACTCTGCTCTATGATCGCCAAGATGTTGAAGATCACGTTGTCGAGACAGTCAGCTGGATAGTGCGAGAATTCGCTCTCGTACACAGCCTATTGGGTCAGACCCGCCACATTGTGTTGGCGCGTTGGCCGTTGGTCGGTTGATGACCGTCACCCTGCACGGCATAAAAGCCTGCGATACGATGATAAAAGCTCGCGACTGGCTGGACGGCCACGCGGTGGCCTATCGTTTCCACGACTATAAGGCCCAGGGGATCGATCCAGCGACACTGCTGGAATGGTCCCGGAAGGTGGGCTGGGAGGCTCTGCTCAATCGCGCCGGGACGACCTTCCGAAAACTGCCTGACGCGGATCGCGCGGGACTCGATGAAGCCAAGGCCATTCGTCTGATGGTGGCCCAGCCATCCATGATCAAGCGACCCGTACTCGATATGGATGGTCACTTGATCGTGGGCTTCAAGCCGGAGATTTATACAGCGCGCTTTGGATGATTGCGGCCGGCGTAGGACACGGTCGGAATTCCGATATTGGACACATACCAACTGGTTGGTATGTTTTGATGATGAACCTTCCGACGATTCCTTCTGGTAGAATTGCCAACGCTCGCTCAAGGCTGCTGGACGCAGCCTTGAGTATGATCAGGGCTAGGGGTTACAGCGCCACGTCAGTCGACCAGCTGTGCGCCGCGGCGGGGGTCACCAAAGGGGCTTTCTTTCATCATTTCGCCAGCAAGGAAGCCATTGCCGTCGCGGCCGCCGATCATTGGTCGGAAAACACCGGCGCTCTATTCGCTGGCGCGCCCTACCACGAGTTCGCCGACCCGCTTGACCGCGTGCTCGGCTATATCGATTTTCGCGCTAGCCTACTGAACGGTCCTATCGAAACCTTTACCTGTCTGGTCGGCACTATGGTGCAGGAAGCCTTCGCCACCAGTCCGGCAATCCGCGACGCCTGTAACGCCAGCATCTCCGATCATGCGCGCAAGCTTGAGGCGGATATCGCCTCGGCGATGGCCCTGCATGGAGTCACGGGCGTTTCAGCCGCCTCGCTGGCCCTCCATACCCAGGCGGTTTTGCAGGGAGCGTTCATCCTGGCCAAGGCGCGGGGTGGCCCGGAGGTGGCCGCCGATAGTGTCGGTCACCTGAAGCGGTATTTTTCGTTGTTGTTTCGATCCTCAAAAAACCAAGGGAAGGAAGCTAAACATGTCTCGTAACCCAAGCCATTTCATCTGGTATGAGCTGATCACCAGCGACATGGACGCAGCCGCTGAATTCTATGGCGCGGTGGTCGGTTGGTCGGCCCAGGCCAGCGGCCAATCCGGCCAGGACTATCGAATGTGGACGATCGGGGGCGAGACCATCGGTGGTCTGATGGCCATCCCGCCCGCGGCGCGGGCCGATGGTATGCCGCCGGTCTGGCTCGGTTACGTCGATGTGCCCGATGTCGACCAAAGCGTCGGTGAGATTCAAAGTGCCGGCGGCTCCGTCCAGATGCCGGCCTGGGACGTTCCCGGTGTTGGACGCATGGCCATGGTCGCCGACCCACAGGGCGCGGCCTTCTACGTTATGACGCCGATCGGTGAGGGACCCAGTCCATCCTTCGCGCCGGGCCGGCCAGGTCACGGCGGCTGGAACGAATTGCACACCACCGATTGGACGACCGCGTTGGAGTTCTACGGCGGGCGGCTAGGGTGGGGGGCGTCGGAGGCGGTCGATATGGGACCGATGGGAACCTATCAGTTGTTCAACGCCGGTGGCGATGCGATCGGCGGCATGATGAACAGCGCAGGGTTCGGCCGGCCGATGTGGCTCTACTACTTTAACGTCGACGGCATCGATGCAGCGGTGTCGCGCGTTCAAGGCGCCGGTGGCGCAGTGGTCAATGGACCTCACCAGGTCCCGACTGGCGACTGGATGATTCAAGCCAGGGACCCGCAGGGCGCGATGTTCGCCCTGCTTGGTTCGAACAAGGCCTGAGGAGGCATCAGATATGTCCGATATCGCTCCGCAAAGCCCGTTTGAATTGTCCATCGAGCGCTACATCGAAGCGCCACCGGCAACCGTCTTCAAGGTATGGACCGAGCGCCTCGAGGAATGGTGGGCGCCCAAACCCTGGACTACGAGAATTATCGAGCAAGATCTGAGGCCTGGAGGGCGTTCGGCAATGGTGATGTCCGGACCGGAGGGCGATCCCTCGCCGATGGAGGGTGTGATCCTCGAAGTGATTCCTAACCGGAGCATCGTTATGACCAACGCCTTCACGGTTGGATGGATTCCGCAGACGCCGTTTATGGTCGGGTTCTTCACTTTCAGTCCGGAGGGTGAGGGCACCCGGTATCGAGCCGGCGCCAGGCATTGGGACGAGGCCGCGCACAAGCAGCATGAAGCGATGGGTTTCATCGAAGGCTGGGGCACGGTCGCCGGACAACTGGCCGATCTGGCGGAGGCGGCCCATCATTCATCGCGCTAGAGCATTATGATTTTAGTCGGAACAGACCAAAATCCGAATCATGCTCTAGATTCTAAAGTGTAGAGCCAGACTTTGCCTTTAAATCTGTTCTGTCTAAAGGCGTCAGGCTCTAGCGCCCTAAGCGTTGACCTCCACCAGCACCCGGCCGCGAACTTCGCCCTTGAGGATCGACGCGCCGAGCGACGGCACATCGGCGAGGTTGGCGGGCTGCGTCATCGCATCTAATCGGGCCATGTCGAGGTCGTTGGCGAGGCGCCGCCACGCCTCTACGCGGCCAGCCATCGGCTGCATCACCGAGTCGATCCCGCATAGGGTGACGCCGCGCAGGATG
>JANYFU010000219.1 GCA_025359665.1 Caulobacteraceae bacterium | reverse complement strand
CTGGGAGGAGAAGAGACTCATGGCTGACGCCACGCCCTGGCCCACCCTTCAGACATCGCGCCTGGCTCTGCGCGCGCTGAGCTTCGAAGACGCGCCTTGCCTGACGCGGCTGGTGAACGACGCGGAAATCGCGCGCATGACCACCTCCATTCCGCACCGATTCCCGGACGGCGCCGCCGAAGACTTCATCGAACGCATGGCCAACTGCGACGCCCGGCGTGAAGGCGTGTTCGCGGTGGAAGTTCGCGACCGGGGCTTCGCCGGCGTGCTGGGCTTTCATCCGGGCATCTCGGGCGCCCCGGAAATCGGCTACTGGCTCGGCCGGCCCTATTGGGGCCAGGGCTACATGACCGAAGCGGTCGGCGCCGCCATGACCTGGGCCGGCGACGGCTGGGGCAAACGCTATGTCCTGTCGGGCCATTTCACCGACAACCCGGCCTCGGGCCAGGTCCTGATCAAGACCGGCTTTCTCTACACCGGAGACGTCCTGCCCCGGTACTCGGCGGCGCGCGGACAGGAGGCCGCGACGCGAATGATGGTGTGGCTGGCGTGAAATCTGGACGACCCGTCGGAAGATAATCCCGGAGGGGCTGACAAACCCTCCGGAGCCCGTTATATGAAGATTAGATATCGTCCGTTAGCGCTGGATGGCGTTTACGAGCGGCGGCCCAAAAGGCCCGCCGCTTTTTCTTTGCCTGATCCGGCGCCTCGTTTTGGAAGGCCATTTCGCTCTGCGCGGCAAAACCAGCGAAGACCGTCAGCTGCTTGAACTGCTCGATCCTGTCGCGCTGAGCGCCGGCTATGAGATCGTGCGCCTGCGCCTGATGGGCGGCACGGTCGCGCGCCGGTTGCAGATCATGGCCGAGCGCGAGGACGGGACCATGCTGGTCGAGGATTGCGCCGCCCTGGCCAGGGCGCTGAACCCGGTACTGGACGCGGCCGACCCGATCACCGGCGACTACACCCTCGAGGTCTCCAGCCCCGGCATCGACCGGCCGCTGACCCGGCTGAAGGATTTCGCGGCCTATGAGGGCTTCGAGGCCCGGCTGGAAATCGATCGGCTGGCCGAGGGCCGCAAGCGGTTCAAGGGCGAACTGGCCGGCGTCGACAACGGCCATGTGGCGATCAACCTCGAAGGCGAGGCCGAGACCGCGCTGCTGCCTTTCGAATGGCTGATCGAGGCCAAGCTGGTGATCAACGACGCCCTGATGAAGCGCGGCGCCGACGAGCGGGCCGCGCGGATGGACATCTCCTCTCCTCCCCCCCTGGGGGAGGGGGAAAAAGAAAAAAAGCCACCCAAACCCGCCCGTCGACCGGGCAAGACTGACATTCTGACTGATGAGAAGGACTGACCGATGAGCACCCTGACCGGCATTTCCGCCAACCGGCTCGAGCTTCTGCAGATCGCCGACGCCGTCGCGCGCGAGAAATCCATCGAGCGCGAGGTGGTCGTCGAGGCCATCGAGGAGGCGATCCAGAAGGCGGCCCGCAGCCGCTACGGCGCCGAGCACGACATTCGCGTCCACATCGACCCCAAGACCGGTGAAACGGAAATCACCCGCGTGGTCACCGTCGTCGCCGACGAACAGGAAGAAGAGATCAACGAATACGCCCAGCGCCGGCTGTCCGAAGCGCTGGTCACCGACAAGACCGCCGAAATCGGAACCACCTATACCGAAGTGCTGCCACCGTTCGAATTTGGTCGCGTCCAGACCCAGATGGCCCGTCAGGTGGTCACCGGGAAGGTCCGCGAGGCCGAGCGTGAGCGCCAGTATGAAGAGTTCAAGGACCGCGTCGGCGAGATCGTCAACGGCAGCGCCAAGCGGGTCGAATATGGCAATGTGATCGTCGATCTGGGCCGGGGCGAAGGCATCATGCGCCGCGACCAGTCGATCCCCCGCGAGACCTTCCAGGTCGGCGACCGGGTGCGCGCCTACATCTATGACGTGCGGCGCGAGACCAAGGGTCCGCAGATCATGCTCAGCCGCGCGCACGGCGGCTTCATGGCCAAGCTGTTCGCGCAGGAGGTGCCTGAGGTCTATGACGGCGTGATCGAAATTCGCGCCGTGGCCCGCGATCCGGGCAGCCGGGCCAAAATGGCGGTGATCTCCAACGACAGCTCCATCGATCCGGTCGGCGCCTGCGTGGGCATGCGCGGCTCGCGCGTCCAGGCCGTGGTGGCCGAACTGCAGGGCGAGAAGATCGACATCATCCAGTGGAACCCCGACGAAGCCACCTTCCTGGTCAACGCCCTGGCCCCGGCCGAAGTGACCAAGGTGGTTCTGGACGAGGAGGAAGAGCGGGTCGAGGTCGTCGTCCCCGACGAACAGCTGTCGCTGGCCATCGGCCGCCGCGGCCAGAACGTCCGCCTGGCCAGCCAGCTGACCGGCTGGCAGATCGACATCATGACCGAGAGCCAGGAGAGCGAGCGGCGCCAGCGCGAATTCGCCGAACGCACGGTGCTGTTCCAGGAGTCGCTGGACGTCGACGAGGTGATCGCCCAGCTGCTGGTCACCGAGGGCTTCGCCACCGTCGAGGACGTGGCCTATGTGGAGGCCGACGAGATCGCCGCCATCGAGGGCTTCGACGAGGACACCGCCGAGGAAATCCAGGCCCGCGCCCGGGATTATCTGGACCGCGAGGCGGCCGAATATGACGCCAAGCGAAAGGAGCTTGGCGTCGAGGATGGACTGCTTGAGATCGAGGGCGTCACCCTGCCGATGTCGGTGGCGTTCGGCGAGGGCGATGTGAAGACGGTCGAGGACCTGGCCGGCCTCGTCCCGGACGATATCCGCGGCTACTACGAGACCAAGGGCACGGAACGGATTCGCGAACCCGGCATCCTGGATTCCTTCAACATGACCCCGGAAGACGCCGAGCGCCTGATCATGCGCGCGCGGGTCGCGGTCGGCTGGATCGAGGCCGAACCCGAACCGGAGATGGAGGTCGAGGCGGAACCCTATGACGAGGCCGCCGCCGTGTTCGGCGACAGTTCGCGAGGAGCCTGAGACGATCCCCACGGACCTGGCCCCCGAGACTCTGATCCCCCAGACTTTAGGCCCCAAGACCCTGGCCGAGGCGGCGCGGGAGCGCCGGGATATCGTCACTGGCCAGGTGATGGATGAAGCACGCCTGATCCGGTTCGTCGCCGGGCCGGATGGCATGGTCGTCCCCGATCTGGCCCGCAAGCTGCCGGGACGCGGCCTGTGGGTGGCGGCCGATCGGGTCTCGGTGGAAACCGCCGCGCGCAAGGGCCTGTTCGCCCGATCGGCCAAGCGTCGCGTGGCGTCACCCGCCGATCTGGCCGACTTGGTCGAGACGCTGCTTATGAAGCGCCTGCTGTCTGGGCTTGGCCTGGCCCGTAAGGCCGGCGAATTGACGTCGGGCTTCGAAAAGGTTCAGAGCGCCGCGGCGACGGGCAAGGCGGCATTCGTCATCGAGGCTGTTGACGGCGCCGCCGACGGTCGACGCAAGATACTGGGGGTTTTCCACCGGGCTTCAAAGCCACCGGAATTGATCGGTCTGTTCACGTCGGCGGAATTGGGTTTGGCCTTGGGCGGAGAGAATGTGATACACACCGCCTTCCTTGCCGGACGGGGAGCCGAGCGCTGGGCATTCGATGCCTGTCGCCTTAGCGGTTTTCGTCCGCTCTTCCCCGAGAGTTGGCGTGAGGAACCTTAATGAGAAGGGTTGAGCGATCGCGCCAAGCCCTTTTTTGTTGTTTGAAGAGTGACCCGGACCTGTTTTCCGATCCGGGGAATGGTAACCAAGCGAGCGCATGACGGACGAGAACGACAACAACAGGCAGCCACCCGCTTCCGGCGCCCCTTCGGGTTCAGGCGGGCGAGCCCCCCTGACTCTCAAGCCCCGAACGGGGGGCGCGGTCAGCGCCGGCGTGGTGAAGCAGAGCTTCAGCCACGGACGCTCGAAGTCGGTGGTGGTGGAGATCGCCAAGCAGAAAACACGCTTTGCGCCGCCCTCCACTCAGACGCTCCCCGAGCGGCGTCCGCCCATGGACGTCAAGGGTCCGACGCCGCCACCTCGGCCGCAAACCCCTTCGACGCCTCGCCAACCTGATGCGGGTCACCTTTCCGAGAACGAACGGCTTGCGCGCCAGCGCGCCATCGAAAGCGCCACGCGCCAGCAGCTGGAACGCCAGGCCGCCGATCGCGAAGCCCGCCTTCGCGCCGAGGCGCAAATCGCCGCCGCAAAGCCGGCCGAGGCGCCAAAGGCGGCGGAGCCCGCACCCGAGGTGGTCGCTCCCGTGGTTGCGGTGGCCGCACCCCCGGTTGTCGCGCCGCCACCCGTTGTCGCTCGCGACCCCGAGCCGGCGCCGGTCGTAGCGGCTCCAACGCCGCCCCCGCCCGTGAGCGTTACGGAACCTGTTGTCGTTGAACCGGTCTCCATAGTCGCACCGGCGGCGAAGGTCGAAGTGGCCCAGCCCACCCCGGTGGCGGCCCAGCCTCTCCCGCCGGCCCCCCCGCCACGCCCGGCCGAACCGCCTCGCGCGCCAATCATGCGCGCTGGCGAACCGGTACGGCCAGCCCTGCGCTCAAGCGAAGGCGTTCGCGCCGCGCCGCCTCGCTCCGTGGATGCGGTCAGGCCAACCCAAACGGGCCAGACCCGCAGCTATGAGCCGGGACGCGAACGCACGCACGAGCGGCCCTCGACCACCACCTATCGCCCGGAGCGCCCTACCGGCCCCATCGCCTACAATCAGCGCGTGGCCCGGCCTGACGCCAACGCGCCCGCGCGCCCGTCGCGAGACGTAGCGCCGCGCGACGGCGCCCCGGCACGCCCCGACCGACCGGCCCGTCCCGGCGAGACGGTCCGCTTCTCGCCCTCCACGCTCGCGGCCAAACCCGCGCGGGATGGCGCCCGGCCCGCCGGGCCGCGGCCTGGCGCCGGCCGCGCGCCGGCCGCCGCCGCCGGCACGCCCGAGGTCCAACGAGCCGCCCGCCAGGCGCCGCGCCCAGGCGGACTCAATCCCGACCGCCGTCCGGATTTCGATGAGGAAGAAGCCGCCCGCAATAAGGGCAAGGCTGCCGGCGGCAAGGCCGTATCCCGCACCAAGGGCGAACCCAAGCGCCGGGAAGGCCGGCTGACCATCCAGGCGGTGGCCGGCGACGATGAGGGCGCGGTTGAACGCCTGCGCTCCCTCGCCTCGGTCCGCCGGGCCCGGGAACGCGAACGCGAGAAGCGCAAGGGCGGCGCCCAGGACGTGGCCCGCACCGGCCGCGAGGTGGTCATTCCCGACATCATCACCGTCCAGGAACTGGCCAGCCGCATGGCCGTCCGCGGCGTGGAGATCATCAAGTTCCTGGTCCGCCAGGGCCTGATGCTGAAGATCACCGACGTGATCGATTCCGACACCGCCGAACTGGTGGCGGCCGAATTTGGCCACACCACCCGCCGCGTCTCGGAAAGCGATGTGGAAACCGGCTTCCTCGCCGCCGACGATGAGGACGACGACGGCATGGTCGCCCGCCCACCGGTGGTGGCGGTGATGGGTCACGTCGACCACGGCAAGACCAGCCTGCTCGACGCCCTGCGTTCCACCGACGTGGCGGCCGGGGAAAAGGGCGGCATCACCCAGCATATCGGGGCCTATCAGGTTCGCCTGCCCGACGGGGATCGTATCACCTTCCTTGATACGCCAGGCCACGCCGCGTTTAGCGCCATGCGCGCCCGGGGCGCCAATGTCACCGACATCGTCATCCTGGTGGTGGCGGCCGACGACGGCGTGATGCCCCAGACCATCGAGGCCATCCAGCACGCCAAGGCTTCAGGCGCGCCGATCATCGTGGCCATCAACAAGATCGACAAGGCCGGGGCCAACCCCAACCGGGTCGTCAACGAACTTTTGCAGCATGAGATCGTCGCGGAAAGCCTGGGTGGCGAGACTCAGATCATCGAGGTATCGGCCCTGGAAAAACTTGGGCTCGACGATCTGATCGAGGCCATCCTGCTTCAGGCCGAGGTCATGGACCTCAAGGCCAACCCCGACCGCACCGCCGAGGGCGTGGTGATCGAATCCAAGCTCGACCGCGGGCGCGGCGCCGTAGCCACGGTTCTGGTCAAGCGCGGCACCCTCAAGCGCGGCGACATCGTCGTGGCCGGCTCCAGCGCCGGACGGGTTCGCGCCCTGCTGAACGAACGCGACGAACAGGTCACCGAGGCCGGCCCGTCGATGGCCGTGGAGATTCTTGGCCTGGACGGCCCCGCCGATCCCGGCGAGCCCTTCGCCGTGGTCGAGAACGAGGCCAGGGCGCGCGAGCTGACCGACTATCGCATCCGCCTCAAGCGTGAGCGCAACCTGACTCCGGTGGGCGCCGGTGGGTCCCTGGCCGACATGATGGCCAAGCTGGCCGACAAGAAGGTCTCGGAACTGCCGCTGCTGGTCAAAGCCGATGTTCAGGGCTCGGCCGAGGCCATCGTCGGCTCGCTGGACAAGCTCGGCACCGACGAAGTCCGGGCGCGGATCATTCTATCGGGCGCGGGTGGCATCAACGAGAGCGATGTCATGCTGGCCAAGGGCGCCGGGGCGCCGGTCATCGGGTTCAACGTCCGCGCCTCAAAACAGGCGCGGGAGCTGGCCGAGCACGAGGGCGTGGAGATTCGCTACTATGCGATCATCTACGACCTGATCGACGACATCAAAGGCGTGATGTCCGGAATGCTCGCCCCGATCCAGCGCGAGACCTTCCTGGGCGAGGCCGAGGTGCTGCAGGCCTTCGACATCTCCAAGGTCGGCCGCATCGCCGGTTGCCGGGTCCGCGAGGGTGTGGTGCGTCGCGGGGCGAGAGTCCGGATCCTCCGCAAGGACGTGGTGGTTCTCGAATTGGGCACGCTCAAGACCCTCAAGCGCTTCAAGGACGAGGTGGCGGAAGTCACTTCGGGCATGGAGTGCGGCATGGAGTTCGCCGGCTTCCAGGACATCCAGGCCGGTGACTATATCGAGTGCTTCACCGTCGAAGAGGTCAAACGGTCGCTTTAGTCAGCGGCTGAGCGTCCGCGCGCGGGCCAAGCGTCGAACCCCTTCATCCAGGGTCTCGTCGCGCTTGGAAAAGCACAGTCGCATGACCGAGGTCACGGGGTTCTCCTCATAGAAAGCCGAGACTGGAATTCCCGCGACGCCGGTCTGCTTCACGGCCCGCAGGCAGAACGCCATGTCGCCCTCGGCTACGCCCGATGCGGCAAGATCGACGTTGAGGAAATAGGTCGCCTGGCTGGGCAGCACGGCGAAGCCTTCGCGCCTCAGTCCCTCGGCAAGGCGGTCGCGGGAGGCGGCCAGCTCGACAGGCATCCGCGCGAACCAGTCGTCGCTGTTGTCCAGGCCCCAGGCCACGGCGCTCTGCAGTCCCGGGGGCGTCGTGAAGGTCAGGAACTGGTGGGCCTTGGCGAGCACATCGGTGATCGGCGGGGCGGCGCATAGAAAACCCACCTTCCAGCCGGTCAGGGCGAACATCTTGCCCGCCGAACCGATCTTGACCGTCCGCTCCCGCATGCCTGGAAAGGCGATCAGCGGCCGGTGGACGGTGTTTCCAAACACCACCTGTTCCCAAACCTCGTCGCAGATCGCGATAGTGTCGTACTTCACGCAAAACTCCGCCAATAGGGCGAGGTCGGACTCGGCGAACGCGGTGGCGGTGGGGTTGAGCGGATTGTTCAGCACCACCAGGCGGGTGCGGTCGCTGAACACGCCCTCCAGCATGGCCCGGTCGAAGCGCCAATCCGGCGGTTGCAGCCGGGCCAGAACGGGCACGCCGCCGGCTCGCCGCACCATCGGCAGGTAGGCGTCGTACATCGGCTGGAACAGCACCACTTCGTCGCCCGGCTCGATCAGGCCGAGCAACGCGCAGGCGATGGCTTCGGTCGCGCCGGAGGTCACGGTGATCTCGCTGCTCCAATCCAGGTCCAGCCCCTGATGGCGAGCGTAGTGCCGGGCCACCGCCTGGCGAAGTTCGGGGACTCCCGGCATCGGCGGATATTGGTTGTTGCCATTGATAAACGCGTCGGCCGCCGCCTGGCGGATCGCCAGAGGGCCGGGTTCATCGGGGAAGCCTTGCCCAAGATTGATCGCCCCCATCTCGCGGGCCAGGCCCGACATGACGGTGAAAATCGTGGTGGGAAGAGCGGTGTAGATTGGATTAGCCATGATCAGCCCTTATTATCCGGCGCATGCAGATCGTCGACTTTGAACCGCGTTTCGCGGAGGCCTTTCGCACCTTGAACGAGGCGTGGATCACCCGCTTCTTCGTCATGGAACCCAAGGACGCCGAGATCATCAATGATCCGCAAGGCAAGATCATCGACCGGGGCGGCCATGTGTTCCTCGCGGTGGAGGATGACCGGCCCGTGGGCTGCGTCGCCCTGGTTCGGATGGACGACGGCGGTTTTGAACTCGCCAAGATGGCGGTGGACGAAGCCAGCCAGGGTCGAGGCAACGCCAAGGCCTTGATGAACGCCTGTATCGAACGCGCCCGCGCTGTCGGCGCCTCCCGCCTCTATCTGGAATCCAACGCCAGCCTCACCCCGGCCCGCGCCCTCTACCGCGCCTCCGGCTTTCAGGACCTGCCCCCGGATCGTCGTCTCCCATCCCCCTACTCCAGAGCGGATGTCTGGATGGAGTTGAGGCTTTCGTCGTGCGCCCCCAACGCGGCCGCGGGCACCGAAACCTAGGCCGGTTCAAGCGCCGGAGCAGGCCGGGCGTCGTCAAGCGCCGCCGCCAGGCGCCGGGGTCTCAGTTGAGCGGCAATTTCGTCGTGGCGGCGGCGGCTGATCGCATAGGGCGCGAACACCACGATCGCGGCCACGCCCAGCACAGCCGCCCCTGGTCCCCAGGCCAGGATCAAGCTCCCAAGCATGGCTTCGGGCGGGGTCACCCCACCGTGTCCGGCGTCCCGCGGAAACCGGAGCAGGTCGAGCGCCAGGCCGCCCACCAGCACGCCCAGGCCGCTGGCGGCCTTAGCGGCGAATCCGAGGCCCGAGAAATACAGGCCTTCCCGGCGGGCGCCGAACAGCAGTTCGTGCTCATCGGCCGCGTCCGCCATCATCGAGGGATAGGCGATGGCCGTGAAGCCGACCCCGATCCCGGCGAAGACCGCGCTGAAGGCCATCGGCGGCAGCGCCGCGGCGCCGGTCGGCGCATAGAACCCACCGGCCCGCAGCAACGGCAGCCCAATCCAGGTCGCGATGATCATCATCAGCCCGACGATGACCACCGTGCGCTTTTCCAGGCGGCGCGACAGTACCGGCGTGATCGGAACGCCGATCAGGATGCCCAGCAGATAGACGTAGCCGATCACCTGCATCATCCCGGGAGTGAGCTTCCAGACGAAAATCTGGGTATGGGTGTTCAAGGTGGCGTTGGCGCCGACCGCCACATAGAAGATCACCGCCGAGAAGAACAGCACGCGGAACGAGCCGTTGCGGAAGATTTCGGCCATCTCGGCCGGCAGACGCCGCCAGATCGAGGTGGAGACCGTCGCGGCCCTGGGCAGGCTGGCCGCGTAGCGCAGCACCCCCGCGCAGCAGATCGCGGTGGCGGCGAACAGGACCACGGCCACCGACCAGCCGAACCCTGGATAGCCCCGCCGATCCAGCAACCCCGGCGGTTTCGCGAAGAAAACCATGAACGCCAGGGCGGTGACTCCCACCCCGGCGGCGATGCCAGCGACCGCCCGCCAGGCCACCACCTTTGAGCGTTCGGCGTAGCCGTCGGCCATCTCGGCGCCCAGGGCGATATAGGGCACGTTGAACAGCGAGATCATGGCGCGCACCATGACTGAGGTCACCGTGAGCCAAGCGAACACCAAAAGCGGGGACAGGCCGGTGGGCGGCGAGAACAGCAGACCCAGCGCCAGGCTCATCAGGGGAATGGCGATGATCATCAGCGGCAGCCGCCGGCCCAGGCGCGAGGCCATATTATCCGACCACGACCCGATCAACGGATCGACCACCGCGTCAAAACACAGGCTGACGGCCAGCGCCGCCCCAACCATCCCGCCGGACAGGCCGAGTACGGCGGTGTAGTAGAAAAAGACAAAACCTATTGCAGTATCGAACGCGCCAGCCTGGGCCATTTGGCCGAAGCTGTAGAACAGCTTGACTCGGGCCGGCGGCTTCAACTCGCCCCCCACCGCCAACCCATCACCCCATGCCATCAGCCGCCCTCCACCTTGTAGCCGGGGACGCTAGATGGCTTTCCCAGGGGTGGAAACCGGTATCGACGCTATGCGTCTTCCTTGACCCGGCGCTTGCGGAAGGTGGGGTTGAGCATCTGTTTGCGCAGGCGGATCGACTTGGGGGTGACCTCGACCAGTTCGTCACTCTCGATATAGGCGATCGCCTGTTCCAGGGTCAGGCGACGGGGCGGGGTCAGGCGGATGGCTTCATCCTTGCCCGAGGCGCGAACGTTGGTCAGCTGCTTGGCCTTCATCGGGTTGACGTCGAGGTCGTCGGGCTTGGAATTCTCGCCAATGATCATGCCCTGGTAAGTCTTCTCGTTGGCGCCGACGAACATCGTGCCACGATCCTCGAGGTTCCACAGCGCGTAGGCCGCCGTCTCGCCATCGGAATTGGAGATCAGGGCGCCGTTGCGGCGGCCCTCGATGGCGCCCTTGTAGGGCTCATAATGCGAGAATACCCGGTTGAGCACGCCCGAGCCGCGCGTGTCGGTGAGGAACTCGCCCTGATAACCGATCAGCGACCGTGACGGGGCCATCAATGTCAGACGGGTCTTGCCCGTGCCGGAGGGGCCCATGTCCTTCAGCTCGGCCTTGCGGGCCGACAGCTTCTCTATGACGATGCCGCTGTAGTCCTCGTCCACATCGATGATCACCTCCTCGATGGGCTCCAGACGCTTACCGGTCACCGGGTCGGTCTGATAGACCACGCGGGGCCGGCTGATAGAGACCTCGAAGCCCTCTCGGCGCATCGATTCGATCAGCACGCCCAACTGAAGTTCGCCACGGCCGGCGACCTCGAAGGCGTCCTTCTGGTCGGTCTCGGCGATCTTCACCGCGACATTGGCTTCGGCCTCGCGCAGCAGGCGCTCGCGGATCACCCGGCTCTGCACCTTGTCGCCTTCTCGGCCAGCCAGGGGGCTGTCGTTGACCGAGACGGTGATGGCGATGGTGGGCGGATCGATCGGCTGGGCCGGCAGGGCGCCCTCGGCGTCCATCGCCCCGATGGTGTCGGCGACGGTAGCCTTGGAGAGGCCGGCCACCGCGACGATATCGCCCGCTTCAGCCTCTTCGATCGGTTGGCGCTTGAGGCCGCGGAAGGCCAGGATCTTGGTGATCCGGCCGCGCTCCACCTCGACACCCTCACGCGACAGGGCGCGAATCGGCATGCCCGGGACCAGCTTGCCCGACTCGACCCGGCCGGTGAGCAGGCGGCCAAGGAACGGGTCGGATTCGATCAGCACGGCCAGCAGCTGCGCGGGCTGATCAAGCCGGCTTTCGGCCTGGGGCGCCGGCACATGCTCAACGATCATGTCGAACAAAGGCGCCAGGTCCACCCGCTCGTCGGCCATATCGACCACCGCCCAGCCCTGCTTGCCGCTGGCGTAGAGGTGGGGAAAATCCAGCTGTTCGTCGGTCGCGCCGATAGCCGCGAACAGGTCGAAGGCGTCGTTGAGAATCCGCTCGGGGTCGGCGTGGGGGCGATCGACCTTGTTCAGCACCACGATCGGCTTCAGGCCCAGCTTCAGCGCCTTGCCGAGCACGAACTTGGTCTGGGGCATCACGCCCTCTTCGGCGTCCACCAGCAGCAGGCAACCATCCACCATGCCCAGGATCCGCTCCACCTCGCCGCCGAAGTCGGCGTGGCCGGGGGTGTCGATGATATTGATTCGGGTCTCGCCCGCCTTGCCATGCCAGAGCACGGAGGTGGCCTTGGCCAGGATGGTGATGCCGCGCTCGCGCTCCTGGTCGTTGGAATCCATGGCGCGTTCGACGTGAGCCTCATTGGCCCGGAAAATACCCGACTGTCCCAGCATCTGGTCCACCAGAGTGGTCTTGCCGTGGTCGACGTGGGCGATGATGGCGATGTTTCGCAGAGACATGAGACAAGGGACTTCTGGTGAGCGGAGGGCGGGTCATAGCGGGTTGGCCCGCGCGAAACCATCCCTGGCGGTGAAAGAGGCCGTGATTCCGACCCCGGCATGACGATTTATTCGCTTTCTATCATTGCGACGCAACATACGTTATAGCGAGGCGTAGCGACATTAACGCCCTAATTTCCTTAAAAAATATCTCACTCTTTACAAAATTGTCAGTCCGAGTTGCATTTTTCCCTTGATACGTTGTGCGTTGCACCCTAATTTATGCCTACGACGCGTCGCTGACGTATCTGCCCTTCCTGGGCGTTTCCTCCCTAATTAACTGGCCGCGCCGCTTAAATGCTGGCGCGGCCATTTTTTTAATATTCGTGTTGAATGTTGAAAAACCGACCGAATTCCGTGCTTCAAAGTCGAATTGCGCGGCGATTGACCAGACTAAAGCGCCGTCAGGTCCATTCGCGCGAGCGCCTCGAACAGTTGCTCGAGGTCGGCCTTCAGCCTGGCGAATCCGGCCGTGAGGCTCATGATTTTTTCATTCATATAGAGCGCCCGGTTGATCTCGATCTGCAGGGCATGCACCCCGCGATGGGGCTGGCCATAGTGCTGGGTCGTGTAGCCTCCGGCATAGGGCGCGTTGCGCGACACCCGGTAACCGAGATCGCGCAGGCCCTGCTCCACCAGCCGAATGGCCATCGGCGAGCAGGCGGCGCCGAAACGGTCGCCGAGAACGATGTCGCATCCGGCCCCGACGGCGGCCGAAGGCATCGAATGCCAATCGACCAGAACGGCGGCGCCGTGACGCCGGCGCGCCGCCGTCAACAGCGCCGCCAGAGCGGCGTGATAGGGAACATGCACGGCCTCGACCCGATCCGAAGCCTCGGCGAACGTCAGCTTGCGGCGATAGATTTCCTGACCGTCGCCAACCACCCGGGCGATCGAGCCGAGCCCCGCGGCCACTTTGGCGCTGACACCGCGGGCATAGGCCGGAACCTCGTCCTCGAACATCGAGGCGTCGAGCTCCCAGGCCTCGCGGTTGACGTCCAGCCAGGCCCTGGCCAGGCGCGCGGCGATCACCGTCACTCCGTGGGCTGGCGCGGCTTCGATCAGCGTGTCCACGTGGGCGTCCTCGGAACGTCGGATCGTGTCGGCGTTGAGCCACGAGGCCATCATCAGGCTTTCGGGGTAGATTCGCCCCGAGTGCGGGGTGGCGAACACCAGCGGTGTCGCGGCGACGCCCGGAAGCGGCGGCGTTACTGAAAACGCCGCGTTGTCCGCGATGATGGGAACCGAACCGTCCATCGGCACATATTCAGGATGCCCGGGCGTCGGTCAAACGACCAAGGCGTCCGCCGGCCTCAAGACCCGGGGCGCGCGCTTGCGCCCACGCCGCGCCGCCGCTATACGCCCTCTCTTCCCGAGGCCCTTTGGGGCCTTA
>JANYFU010000206.1 GCA_025359665.1 Caulobacteraceae bacterium | reverse complement strand
TCAGCGCGCGGGGCTTCGTCGATCTGCTCGACGGCCTTATGGAACGCGAACGAGTCCGGCCCGGCGGCGCCAGCCACCCTCGCCTGCGGATATTGGGGGTCCTGGAGGCGCGGATGCTGCGCGCCGACCGCCTGATCCTGGCGGGACTGGAAGAGGGGGTCTGGCCCCAGCCCGCGCCGATCGACCCGTTCCTTTCGAGGCCGATGCGCGAACAGCTGGGCCTGCCGCCGCCGGAACGGCGGATCGGTCTATCCGCCCATGACTTCGCCCAGGCCGCCTGCGCGCCCGAAGTCTATCTGCTGCATTCCGAGCGCCGGGCCGGCGCGCCGGCGGTGGCCTCGCGCTGGTTGTGGCGGCTGCGCACCCTGGCCAGGGGCGCCGACCTGACGCTTCCGGATCGGCCGGAGCTGATCGCCTGGGCGCGCGCCCTGGACGAGCCCCTGGCCAATCCCCCGCCCTCGCTTCGGACCGCCGCCCGTCCGGCGCCCCGGCCGCCGGTGGCGGCCCGCCCCCGCGAACTGGGCGTCACCCGGGTGGAGCAATGGGTGCGCGACCCCTATGCGATCTACGCCCGGCATATTCTGGTTCTCAAGCGCCTGGACCGTCCCGATGAGCCGGTGGAGGCGCTGGCCCGGGGCACGGCGATCCACGCCGCCTTCGAGCGCTTCAGCCGCGAACACCCGGACGACATGCCCGACGAGGCCGTCGATGTCTTCGAGGCCATGCTGCTCGAGGAACTGCTTCACGCTGGCATGCCCAGGGCGCGGATGGCCAGGGAACGGGCCCTGGCCACCAATCTCGCCCCCGATGTCATCGCTTTCGAGATCGCTCGCCGGGACGGCGCCCAGTTGCTGATCGAACGGCGCGGAACCCTGAGCTTTCCCGCGCCGGCGGGTCCTTTCACAGTCACCGCCAAAGCCGACCGGATCGAGGCCCGGGGCCATATCGGCGACATCATCGATTTCAAGACCGGTGGCGCCCCCAGCCAGAAAATGGTCAGGAGCGGACTTTCCCCCCAGCTTACGCTGACCGGAGCGATCCTCGCGGCGGGGGGCTTCGTGGACCTGGGACCCCTCACCCCAGGAGACCTGCTGTATGTGCGCGTGATCGGCCGCCGCCAGCCGCTGATCATCGAGTCGCGCAAGGGCAAGGCCGGGGAAGACCCGGTGGGCGAGGCGCTGGCCGGGCTGAAACGCCGCGTGGCTTTGTTCGACAACCCACGAACACCCTATCGCTCGTGGGAGCGGCCGCAATTCATCGGCCAGTACGGCGGCGACTATGACCACCTGGCCCGGCTCTGGGAATGGCATGTGATCGGCGAGCCCGGGGATGCGTCCGACGACGGCGTCGAGGGCGGCTCGTGATCGACACCATCGATACCGTCGAACCCCAGGTGATGGCCTCCAGGCCGCGCGAGTCGGTGTTCGTCGCCGCCAACGCCGGTTCGGGCAAGACCTCCACCCTGGTCAAGCGCGTGGCCCGCCTGCTGCTCGACGGCGCACGGCCCGAGGCGGTGCTCTGCGTCACCTACACCAAGGCTGGGGCGGCGGAGATGCAGCGGCGTTTGTTCCAGGACCTGGGCGAATGGGCGGTGGCCAAGGACGAGGATTTGACCAAAGCCCTGGTTGGTATCGACGAGGGGCATCGCTCCCTCTCCAAAGCCCGTGCCCTGTTCGCCCGCGCCCTTGAGACGCCTGGCGGCCTCAAGATCCAGACCATCCACGCCTTCTGCGAAAAGCTGCTGCGCCGTTTCCCACTGGAGGCCGGGGTGTCGCCAGGCTTCACCGTCCTTGAGGACGCCGCCGCCGCCGAGGTGTCGCGGCGGGCCCGCGACCGGGTGGCGGAAATTGCCACCCTCGATCCCGATGGTCCGGTCGGGCAGGCCTACGCTCATTTTTCGGTTCAACTCGACTGGGCGGCCTTCAACACCCTGTTCGCCGAATTCGAGGCCAAGCGATCGGCGATCGCCGCCTACGTCGGGTCGCGCGAGCGCATGGGTGGCTACATGCTGGCCGTGTGGCGGGCGCTGGGGTTCGCCCTGGTGGAGTCCAGCGCGGCGATCGCCGCCGAGGCGGTGAGTTCTACCCACTGGGCGGTCTGGAAACGCGCCGCGGCGGCTCTCGACCTGGGGGCCGGAAAAACCGATCAGACCCTGGCCGCCAGCTTGCGGGCGGTGGGTCCGCAGTTTGATTTCCGCGACCTCTGGTCGGTGTTCTCAACCCAGGCCGGCGCTCCGCGCGCCAAGCTCGGGACCAATTCGGTCGACGCCCAGACCCGCCAGTGGCTGATCGACGAACAGGCGCGTCTAGGACAAGTCGTCGAACGCCTGAAAGCCGCGCGGATCGCGGAGGACAGCGTCTTCGCCCTGACGCTCGCCCAGGCCTATGGCGGCGCCTATGCGGCGGCCAAGGCCGGCCGGGGCGCCCTGGACTTCGGCGACCTGATCGATCTGTCCCGCTCGCTGCTGACAGAGCGCCTGGACGCCGCATGGGTGCTCTACAAGCTCGACGGCGGCCTCGATCACATCCTGCTGGACGAAGCCCAGGACACCGCGCCCGACCAGTGGGATATTCTTCGCGCCCTGTCGGCGGAGTTTTTCGCCGGCCTTGGCGCCGGCCGGCCGAACCGCACCCTGTTTGCCGTGGGCGATGAGAAACAGTCGATCTTCTCGTTCCAGGGTGCTCGCCCCGAACGCCTTGCCGTGGAGACCCAGGCCTTCGAGCGCATGGCCGAGGCCGCCCAGGCCGGCTTTGGCCAGGTCAAGCTGCTGGAGAGCTGGCGGTCCACGCCGGAGATCCTGTCCTTCGTGGATCTGGTCTTCAGACCCCCGGAAGCCCTGAAGGGCCTGCTTCCCGGTGTCGG
>JANYFU010000198.1 GCA_025359665.1 Caulobacteraceae bacterium | reverse complement strand
GGGAGGTGGAGGCGGCGTCTGCGACATGGCCGCCAGGGTTCAGTTGGCGCTGCGCAAGGATCCGCTGGTCCGCGCCGCCCTCGCGGGGTCGGCGGGAAAGGCCGCGATGGTCTGGAATGGCGACTGGGTTCGCGGTCAGGGCGAGGACGGCAAGGGCCTCGCCGCCGTCCGCGAGGCGATCATCTGGGAGATCGCCTTCGCGCCGCCGGCCTGTCGCACGCAGTCGGTCCGCGGCCTCGTCATGCTGTCGCTCAACGAGGCCGCGGGATCGGCCCGGCTAGCCGTCGGGACCGGCGAGTGGCGCTGGTCCGACCTGCTGGCCCTACGCCGATAGCTGGGTCAGGCCAGCACGATCACCACGACCCGGCGGTTCTGGGCGCGGCCGGTGTGGCTCTTGTTCGAGGCCACCGGCGCCTGGTCGCCATAGGAGATCGTCGACATCCGGTTCAGGGCCACGCCCTGCTGGTTCATGAACAGCCGCACCGCCTCGGCCCGCTCTTCGCCCAGGCGGGTGTTGAGTGCCTTGGGGCCGGTGGCGTCGGTATGGCCCTGGATCTCCAGGTAGACGTTCTTATTGTCGCCCTTCAGCTTCTGTACAAAGTCCATAAGCCGGGTCTTGGCTTCAGGCGAGAGTTCGGCGCGGTCGACTGGGAATTTCACCGAATCGTCCGACAGCACCATCGAATAGAGGAACTTGCCCTCGGCCAGCTTGCCGGCCGCCTCGGCGCGCTCGAGCGCTTCGCGGGTGTTCTTGTCCAACGCACCCAGGCGCGCGTCATGATCCTTCAGCGTGCCCTGCTGGGTATCGACCTGCGATTGGGTGGCCTGCACCTTGCTGTCGACGGCGCCGACCTGGGCGCGCACGAAGCCTTTGGTGGCGCAACCGCCAAGGGTAAATGCGCCGGCCGCGACAACCACGGCCAAGGTTTTCAGTTTCTGCATAGATCGTTCTCCTGCGGTTCCGTCCCTCAGGGTTCAACAGACGTAAGACGCCATGGCCTTGGCGCCGCCGCAAACGGAGCCTGGCGTCCGGCTGTCTGGGCGCGCGCGCTGGTGTTACGATCGAGACATGACAGACCTTGCCATCCCGACCACCGTTTCAGAGACTCTGCCAGAGTGGGCGCTCGGCCCGTTTTCGCCACCGACACGGTTTCTCGAGGATCGGCCGGCGGTGACCTTCGCGTGCCCGATATCCGTCAATCCCGTGGCCTGGGCGTCGAAGGACCTGTTCAATCCGGGCGCCGTGGTGCGTGACGGGCGCATCTGCCTGCTGGTGCGCGCCGAGGACCATGTCGGCCGCTACGCCGGCGTATCGCGGATCGGCCTGGCGACCAGCGCCGATGGCCTGCATTTCGACCTCGAACCCGAGCCGGTGATCGCCCCGGGCGACGATCGCTGGCAGGCGTGGGAGTGGCCGGGAGGTTGCGAAGACCCGCGCGTGGTCGAGTCCCCCGACGGCGGCTATGTCTGCACCTACACCGCCTTCGACGGCAAGGTGGCCTGCCTGTTCGTCGCCACCTCGCCCGACCTTCGGGTCTGGACCAAGCATGGCCCGGCGTTCGCAAGAACGCCCTACGTGCGCCGCCCCAGCAAGTCCGGGGCGATCCTGACCGAGCTCAAGGACGAGAGGCTGATCGCAGCCCGCCAAGAGGGCAAATACTGGATGTATTGGGGCGAGGGGGTGATCTACGCCGCCACGTCCGACGACCTGATCCGCTGGACGCCGCTGGAGATCGAGAGCGCGCCGGATCAGTATCTGACCTGGG
This sequence comes from Caulobacteraceae bacterium, assembly GCA_025359665.1. Taxonomy (GTDB): domain Bacteria; phylum Pseudomonadota; class Alphaproteobacteria; order Caulobacterales; family Caulobacteraceae; genus Acaudatibacter. The sequence goes on along the minus strand of JANYFU010000198.1, from coordinate 3,800 downwards.
TGACGGCGTCGGATACGCGGGCCGCCGGCTGGAAGATCGACCGCGTGCCCGGACCCAAGGGCCTGCACCCGATCGCCGCGCCCCGCCGCCGGCGATTTGACTCCCTGCTAACCGAACCTGGCCCGCCGGCGGTGCTGACCGACGCTGGGATCGTACTGATCTACAATGGCGCCAACCACTTCGAAGTGGGGGACAAGGATGCGCCGGCCTTCGCCTACCAACCCGGACAACTGCTGTTGGACGCGGCCGATCCGACCGCGGTCATCGGCCGGATGCGAGCGCCATTCCTGCGCATCGATCCCGCCGAAGCTCACGGACAGATCGGCAACGTCTGCTTCGCCGAGGGTCTCGTCGCCTTCAAGGGCCAGTGGTGGCTCTATGTCGGCCTGGCCGATTCCCGTCTCGGAGTCTCGACCGCGCCTATCAGGGCCTAGTCTAGCGGCAGGTGACGCGGCTCCGGTCGATCGACCGGCCGGCCAAAGCACCGGCCCCGGCGCCCAGCAGGGTTCCCAGGGTATCGCCGCCGATAGCGCTGCCCAGGGCGGCCCCACCGATCGCCCCGATCACCAGGCCGGTCGTGCCGTTGCTGCGGCGGCAGTAATAACGCCCGTCGTGGCCGCGATAGACCCGGTCGCCGCGTCCGAGGCGTCGTTCATGGTGGCGCCCAGGTTGATAGTGGTCGGCCGGGTCCCAGGCGCCGTTGGCGTCGCCTTGCCAACGCCCGCGATCCTGGGCGAACGTCGTGGTCGGGACCGCGGCCGTCGTCGCGAGGACGGCGGCGAGTGCGATAAGCATGGAGGGGTGTTTCATGGGGGAAGCCTTTCCTGACCCTGTTCAACGGCGCGGGACGCGAAAGGTTCACCAGGGCCTTGGTTCGGGCTCCGTAGTGCTTAGCTGAAGAAGGCCTATAACCCGGAGCCCCGCGCTTTGACCTCCCCCACGCTCCTGTCGCCCCTTACGGTGCGCGGCCTCACCCTGAAGAACCGCGTCGTGATCTCGCCGATGTGCCAGTACAGCGCCATCGACGGCGTGGTGACCGACTGGCATCTGGTCCACCTGGGCCGGTTCGCCATTGGCGGCGCGGCGCTGGTTTTTGTGGAGGCGACGGGAGTCGAGGCGCGCGGACGCATCAGTCCAGGCGACGTCGGCCTGTGGAACGATGAACAGGCGCGGGCCCTGGCGCGCATCGCCGATTTCCTGAAAGCCAATGGCGCCGCCGCCGGCATCCAGCTGGCCCACGCGGGCCGCAAGGGCTCTACTCGCCGCCCCTGGGATGGTGGCGCCGAACTCGCCGCCGGGGACCTGGCAAAGGGCGAGCCGCCCTGGGAAACGCTGGCGCCCAGCGCCATCCCGTTCGCCGACAACTATCCCAGGCCAAGGGCCATGAGCCTGGCCGACATGGCCGAGGTCATCCTGGCCTTTCGCCAGGCGACCCAGCGCGCCGAAGACGCGGGTTTCGACGTGGTCGAGATCCACGCCGCGCATGGCTATCTGTTGCACGAATTCCTGTCGCCGCTCGCCAACCACCGCACCGATCAATACGGCGGCGACCTGGCCGGGCGGATGCGTTTTCCGCTCGAGGTGGTGGAGACGGTGCGCGCCATCTGGCCGACCTCCAAGCCACTGTTCCTGCGCGTTTCGGCCAGCGACTATGTCGATGGCGGGTTGATCGTCGACGACACGATCGCCTTCGCTGGCGCGGCCAAAGCCTTGGGCGTGGACGTGGTCGACTGTTCGTCCGGCGGCAATACGCCGACGCCGCCGACCCTCTATCCAGGCTATCAGGTCCCCTACGCCCAGGCCGTGCGCGCCGGCGCCGACATCGCCACCATGGCCGTGGGCCTGATCCTGGACCCGCGCCAGGCGGAAGACATCCTGGCCGGGGGGAAAGCCGACCTGATCGCCCTGGCCCGCCCCGCCCTCGACGACCCGAACTTCGCCATCCACGCCTCGGCCTTCCTGACGGGTGCGCCCGACTACGGCCTGGCTCCGACACCCGCTAAAAGCGGCCTCGACCGCCTGGCCCAGTCGCTGCGCCATATCGCCAAAGGGTGACGCCCTCCAGGATCGGCGCTTAGCGGCCAGTTTCGCGGAGAAAACCAAGTATTTTGCTGGTCACGGCTTCGGGCGCTTCCTGCTGGACCCAATGCCCGGCGCCTGGGATCAGTTGGCATGTCATCAGCCGGGTGCAGGCCCGGGCGGCCATCGCCTCGAACGCGCCGGGCGACTGATAGACACCCCAGTCCCGTGCGCCGGCGATGAAGGCCGCGGGGATGTCGATCGTTCGGCCCGAGAACACGCGCAGGGCCTGGTCCGAATTGGCGCGGTACCAGTTCAGGCCGCCCTGGAAGCCCGTGCGGCCAAATTCCGCGGCGTAGAAAGTAAGATCTTCCTCCGTCAGCCAGCGGCAGCTAACGACTTCGCTTGGCGACGGCGCCGTCGCAGCTACCGTCTCGGCCATGCCCTTGTTCCGCGGCATCACATAGTAGGCCGGCAGCTTGGCGAAGGCTTCCGGCGTGGGCGCCCCGAGAGGGAACGGCGCGTTGCCGGCGAAGTCGCCGCTCTTCACGTGGAAATAGGCGCGCAGAAAAGCCGGCAGCCCCTGGCGCGCGCCCATCATGTCGGCGTTGGCCCCAGGCGTCGCATAGAAGTGCTGATAGTGCCGTCGCGGCGGATCCAGCGCGGCCAGCGCCGCGTCGAAACCGACGGCGGACCCCGGCCGGGCCGCGACCGCCGGTGCTCCGGGGAAGGGCGCGCTCATCAGAACCACCGCCCGGAAGATGTCCGGGCGGATCAGCGCGGACCAGGCGGCGACGGGCGACCCGAAGTCGTGCCCGACAACGGCGGCCACGCGCGGGATGTTCATCGCCGATAGCAGGGCGAGCACATCGGTGACCAGATTCAGCTGGCGGAAGGACGCAAGGTCCCCGTCATAGCGATCGTCCCAGCCGGTCGTCCGCCCAAACCCCCGCTGATCGGGGGCCACGACATGATACCCCGCCGCGGCGAGAGCCGGCATGACGCTCCGCCAGCTGAAGGCCAGTTCCGGAAATCCATGCAGCAGGACAATGACCGGATCGGCTGGATCACCCGCCTCCAGGACATGCATGCGAAGCCCGTTGACGTGGTCCACAAAACGCGAGCGCATCGAGTTCGGAAGCGACAGCGGCGGGAGCGGCTGGGTGGAGGTGAGCTCATCGCCGGTGGCGCCCAAAGCCCACCTCAAGGCCGCACGAACTTGAGTACGTATTGATCGGTATGCCCACGGATCGCAGGGTCGAAGATCGACTTGCCGTGGTCGTCTCCGGGCCGGTTCAGGAACTTGCCTTCGTCGACCAGCCTGAACCCGGCTGCGGTGACCTCGGCGATCACCTGGGCTTTTTCGATGCGGTGAAGCGCGGCGATCTGGCCCTCGGTCGTGTTTGGGTTCGCCTGGTGGTCGAGGATGAAATAGACCCCGCCGGGCTTCAGTGATGCGAAAACGTGGCGATTGAACGCCGCCATGTCCACCACGCCATATTTGGCGATGTGGAGGTCGTGATAGTTCTGGGTGATCCAGAACAGGTCGATCTTCTCGGGCAATTTGAACTGACCGAAGGCCTCGACGTCGAGCGTGACATTCCTATGGCCCGGCTCGGTGATCAGCTGCTGGTCGGCCTTGACCGCGTCTGTCCAGCCCGCGTTCTCGAGGCCGTGAATCCTACCGGTCGGCCCCACCACATCGCTGAGCAGGCGGGTGAAATATCCGCCGCCCGGAAACAGTTCGCCAACCACCATGCCCGGCCTGACGCCGGCGAAGG
>JANYFU010000175.1 GCA_025359665.1 Caulobacteraceae bacterium | reverse complement strand
TATCGCCCTTGGATGACGGTGGATGTTCGGGATGACGCCGCCTGTCATGTCGGTCTTCTGGAAAGCTTGGCGGTGAAAAATGGCGAGCGCTATATCGCCTGGTCGACCGACGCTCGAAGGGTTGAGGACATCTGCGCCGACATCGGCCGGCTGCTGCCGGAGTTGAACCATGCCTACACCGCGAGTCGATGCGTTTCCCGATCGGATCAAGGCGCGCGAGGCCGAATTCCGGGCCATCTGGTCGCTTTGCGACCTGAAGAACGAGCGGATCCGCGCGGCGGCGGGTGTCACCTTCCGGCCGCTGGACGCGTCGATCCGCGATTGCGTGGAATCGCTGATCGCGGTGGCGGGAGTGCGGGTAAAGACGTCGTAGCTTGGTGGCTGACACGCGCTGGACGATCAAAGCCTGGCAGATCGAACCCGTCGTCCCAACCCGTCCACCATCCATCGATAGCGAGTGTCGATGACCAGTCGTCCGGCCTCCAGCTCCCGAGCGAGGGCCTTTCTAAGGCGCTCGGTGTCGAAAGCCACGTCGCCAGCCATGGCTTCGGCGATGGCATAGACGATGCTGTCAGCGACTCGCCAACACTCCAGGTAGGCCCGGAGCGGCCGGTCGTTGACGGCGTGGCGCTCCAGATGATCCATAAGAAAAGTATATAGATTGAGGAGATCTACTCTCTCGGCTTCGGTCGCGCGGGGATCCGCTATCACCGCCTGGATCCGCGCGCGAAAGTCGGCTCGGATCAGGGGTTCGGTCCTGGACTCCAATTCGTCAAGCAAGCTCTCGATTCGGTCGCGCACCGGCGGCGGCTGGACCAACCTAAGCGGCGGTCTCGAAATTTTGACCATGGAGAACTCCTTGCAATATGACGATCTTCCAACGATCATATGTAATATCGCTATGGATATAGTCAGTCGGAAATATTGCATAAACGAAATATGAAGTGAATATGGTTTCGGGCGATATTTCGTGAAATTGTCCGATTTACGTTGCGGCCGAGTTAAGGGTCGGACACCAGGGAAAACGCCATGGATTTCATCACGGTCGCCAAGGCGGCGCGCGTAACCACCATCACCCTCAACCGCCCGGAGGTGATGAACGCGATCAATCCGGCCATGCACGCCGAGCTGCAGATCGCCTTCGATGACTTCGCGGCCGACCCCGAGCAATTTGTCTGCGTGGTCACCGGCGCGGGGGAACGGGCGTTCTGCGCCGGCAGCGATCTGAAAGTCCTCGACCGCCACGGCCGCTATCCGAAAAACGGCTATGCCGGCCTGATCGAACGGTTCGACCTGAACAAGCCGGTGATCGCGGCGGTCAATGGTTTGGCGCTAGGTGGCGGGTTCGAGGTCGCCCTGGCCTGCGACATCATCATCGCCTCCGACACCGCCAGCTTCGGCCTGCCTGAACCGCTTGTCGGCGCCGTGGCGCTGGGCGGCGGCCTGCACCGGCTGTCGCGTCAGATCGGGTTGAAACAGGCGATGGGGCTGATTTTGAGCTCCCGGCGCGTAAGCGCCGATGAGGGGTTGAAACTCGGGTTCGTCAATGAGGTGGCGTCAACCGGACAGCTCCAGGCCACTGTGAATTGCTGGTGCGCCGATATTTTGCGGGCCTCGCCGATGTCGATCCGCGCCTCGAAGGAAACCGTGATGCGCGGACTTGGCGAGACCGACGTCGAAGCGGCGATGCGCCACCAGCCAAGCTACCCAGCTTACGCCGCCTGGCGGATCAGTGAAGACGCCAAGGAAGGCCCTGCCGCCTTCGCCGAAAAGCGCCCGCCGGAATGGAAGGGGCGATAGGCGTCGGGATATTCAGGTGATGTGCTTGGCGCTCGGCGGGTCGCTGGCGGGAAAGCTCTCGTCGAGGCTTTCGTCGATCAGGGCCTCCTGACGATCCTCGGCGGTTTTCTCGCGCTCGGCGAGTTGATCGAAAGTCTCATTCTTGGCCAGAGGCTCGGCTGGAACGGCGCCCGGCCCTTCGCCGGTGTCGAACGCCGCCTTGACGTCGTCCTCCGAGATACGATCAGCTGGATTACCGATCTGACCAAGGTTCTGCTCCTCGGTTCCATCACCCATCATGCCGGGATGGCGTTCACGCTTATCGGTGTCGGTCATGGTCGTTTTTCCTCCGAGGAACCTGTTAAACCCCTGGCGGGCTCGACCGTTCCGGTTCGGCGCAAGCAATGAGGGCGACTGACATGGCAAAGGCCGAGGAGGTCGATCCGGCGCCGGGCATCGGAGACCTGCTGCCCGGCGCCCAGTTCATCGACGCTTACCGGGTTACCCTCGCCGGCCCCCCTCTGGACGCCCGGGACGCCGCGCGGCGGATGTTCGCCAGGCCGCCAGCCTGGGTCAGCCGATTGCTGGCCTTGCGCAACGCCATCGTCGCGCCGCTCGGCCTGAAGACCGGTCGCGAGACAGCGGGCTACACGGATAGGATCAGCATGTTTCCGGTCCAGTCAGCGACCAACGATCGCCTCGTGCTGGGCTTCGAGGACAAGCATCTGGATTTTCGAGTGGTGGTCGACGTTTTGGCAACCGGCGGCGACAGCGCCGTGAGCGCGACCACACTGGTGCGGACGCACAATCTGTTTGGCCGAAGCTATCTGGCCGTCATCCTGCCGTTCCACCGCTTGATCGTCCGCGCTTCGCTGGAGGGGATGGGAGCGTTAGGGGGCACGCCACGGCGGCTTTGAACTCCAGCACTGCCTCGGCGAAACCCACTTTGAACCCCGTCACCAGCCTTTGGAACTTGTCTCCCTCTGCGTCATCTGCCTCATCCGTGAATCAAAATCGGCGTTGACCGGAGGAAACCATGACCGCCCACCACATCCGCTATGAAGTCGATCCCGATGGGATCGCCACGCTGACCATCGATCGGGCCGAAAAGCGCAACGCCATGACCTGGGCGATGCTCGGCGCCTTTCATGAGAAAGTCGCGCTGGCGAGCGCCGACGACAAGGTGCGGGTGCTGATCGTCACCGGTTCGGGCGGCAGCTTTTGCGCTGGCACCGATCTGGCGGACCTGGCCGCGACACCCGAATCCGAACGCGGGTCGAACCGCGCGGCGCGCGCGGCGGCGGAGCCCTGGCCGCTGATGGCCTGCCCCAAGCCGGTGATCGGGGCGATAGACGGCACGGCGGTCGGCATGGGCGCGGAGTTTACCAGCCAGTGCGACGTCCGCATCATCACCCCTCGCACCCGCATCGCCTGGAATTTCGCCCACCGCGGCCTAGTGCCCGACACCGGGGCCGGCAGTTGGCTGCTGCCGCGCATCATCGGGCCTCACCGGGCGCTGCGCTTGCTCTACAGCGGCGACTTTCTGCTCGCTCCCGAGGCCCTGGCGATCGGCTACGCCGCCGAGATGGTCGAACCAGAGGCGCTGGCCGAGGCGGTCCTGACCGAGGCGCGCCGCTATCTGAAGTCGTCGCCGTTTTCGATCCGCCACACCAAGGCCCTGGTGTGGAAGGGCCTGGAGCGTGATCTGAGCGAACACATGGCCGCCCACCGGCAGGCGCTCGAAGCCTGCTTCCAGTCGGCCGATCACAAGGAAGGCGTGGCCTCGTTCCTCGAGCGCCGGCCGGCCAATTTCGTCGGGCGCTGAAGCGTAGGCCGCTCTCAGGGCCGCCCGGCCGCGAGGTAGATGGCGTCGATGGCGGACATGTTGGCGATGGCGTCGGCGCCGCCCGTCAGAGGCGTCGCAGCGCCGGTGATCACCGCGTACAGATGGTCGAGTTGGGCGGCATAGGTGGTTTTGCCATCTGTGGGATGTTGGGTCACCTGGCCATCCACGGTGGTGGTGAAACGGCAACCCATCTGCGGGGCCAGGAAGTTCTGAATCTCTAGCACCCCCGCCTCACCCTCCAGGCGTAACCAGGCCGAGAAGGTCGGCGGGGCCATCGAACAGGCGATCCTGGCCTTCACGCCGCCGGGGAAGAGCAGATCGGCGGAGAGATCGCAATCAACCCCGTCCTCGAACACCGCGCTCGCGCCCGCGACCAGGGGCTCGGCCTTCAGGAGCGTCCGCAGCGCGTGAAGCGGATAGCAACCCAGATCCATCAGCCCGCCTCCACCCTGCTCGGCGCTCCAGCGCAGTTCGCCCGGTGTCCGCTTTATGGTCACGTGAAACTCCGCCGCGCCGCCGGTGACGGCGCCGATGACACCCTCCGCCACCAGGCTTTCGGCCCGGCGCATGACGTCATGGAAGCGATAGTGGAAGGCCTCGATCAACAACCCGCCGGTCCGCTCGGCCGCCGCCACCATGATCCTGGCTTCACCAGCATTGCGGGCGAAGGGTTTCTCGCAAAGCACCGCCTTGCCCGCCTCCAGCGCCGCGATGGTCCATTCGGCGTGGCCGGCGGGCGGCAGGGCGTTGTAGACCACGTCCACGTCCTCGCGTCGGACCAGTTCGGCATAGTCGGCCGCCACCGCGGCCACGTCGTGTTCGGCCGCGTAGGCCTGGGCGCGGGCCGGGTCGCGGGCCGCGACGGCGGTCAGCTGGAAGCGCGCGTCGCCCTTGGCTGGCGCGATCACCGCGCCGCGCGCGATCTTCGAGGCGCCGAGCAGGCCGATGCGAATAGGCGTGGTCATGTCTGGTCCCGTCCCAATGGTTGGCTGTAACCTAAAGACAGTTTCCGCGAAGCGCCAACGCCCATGACCCTCGTTCCCCTGCCCGCCGACGCCCTGGACCTGCGTGACCGCGACGCGATTTTCGACGCCCTGGGCCGCGAAGTATTCGATCTGGCGATCATCGGCGGAGGGATCACCGGCGCTGGCATAGCGCGCGACGCCGCGATCCGCGGCCTGACCGTGGCGCTTCTGGAAGCGCGGGATTTCGCTTCGGGCACGTCCAGCCGATCATCGAAAATGATCCACGGCGGCCTGCGCTACCTGGCCCAGGGCGATCTCAACCTGGTGCGGGAAGCGGCTTCGGAGCGCAAGGCGGTGGAGGCGATCGCGCCGCACCTGACCCGACAAACCGCTTTCGTCATGCCGTTCCGCAACGCCGCCGCCGAAGCCAAACTGCGCGCCGGCCTGTGGACGTTCGAGAAGCTGGGCGACGTGCTCAAGGAACGGCGTCACGAGGTCTGGAGCCGATCCGACCTGACGGCCCGCGAGCCGGCCATCGATGCGACCGACGCCGCCGGCGCGGTGGTCTACCCCGAATATCTGACCGATGACGCCCGCCTGACCCTGGCCAATATCCGCAGCGCCGCGGGCGCGGGCGCGCGGGTGGCCAGCTACGCCAGGGTCGAGGCGGTGATTCTTGAGAACGGCCGCGCCACGGCGCTCGATGTCGCCGACACCCTGCCAGGCGGCGAAGCGCGGCGCGCCAGGGTCCGGGCGCGAGTGATCGTCAATGCCGCCGGGCCGTGGGTCGACGCGGTTCGGGCGCTGGAATCGGCGGCCGCGACCAGCCGGCTAGCGCTGGCCCGGGGCGTGCACCTGGTGGTCCTCCGCGCAGCCCTGCCGGTGACGCGTACGGTGATCATGTCGGCGGCCGACCGGCGCAGTGTGTTCGCCGTGCCCAAGGGCGCGGTGACCTATATCGGCACCACCGACACCTTCCATCCGGTGGCCGAGGCCTGGCCGCCGGTGACGCCGGACGATGTGGGCTATCTGCTGTCGGCGGCGGCGGCGCGGTTCAGCACGCCGAGGCTGACCGCCGACGACATCGTCTCGGTCTGGTCCGGCGTCCGGCCCCTGGTGGCGCAGGCGGGCAAGTCGGCTTCGGACATCTCCCGCAAGGACGAGCTGTGGACCGGTCCGGGAGGCATTCTATCCATCGCTGGGGGCAAGCTGACCGCCTACCGGCGGATGGCCGAGCGGGTGGTGGACGAATTGGCGACCTCGCTGGGCCGGGCCACGGCCGCCTGCCGCACCGCCCTGGACCCGCTGCCCGGCGGCGATATCGCGCCGGCGACCCTGCGCGCCGAACTCCTGGCCGCCGGCCGCGAGGAGATCGACGCCGACCGGCTGATCGGCCTCTATGGGTCCGAGGTCCGCGCGACCTCGGCCGACGGGAGTGGACCCGCCGTCGAGGCGGCGCGCGCCGTCCTCTGTGAAGGCGCCCTGACCCTTGAAGACTATTGGGCGCGCCGCAGCGCCCGGGCCTGGTTCGATCCCGACGCCGGAATGGGCGCGCTGGCGGCGGCGGCCGGCGCCATGGCGCCGCTATTGGGATGGTCGGCGAACCGCTCGGCTCAAGAGATCGACGGGTGCCGCGAACGGCATCGGCGAGACCTGGCGTCAATACGCGCCGTAAGTCCCGCCCCCGCCTGAATCCAGCGAGCGCCCCCTACTTGGGATGGATGCGGGTGATCTTCGAGCCCTTGATATCGATGCCCGCCATCAGGCCCTTTTCGGCGAACGGAAAGGCGTAAACGTCGTGGCTAAGGGTGGCGGTGTTGGCTTCGCGGGACTCACCCTGGTCGACCACCACGACGCTGGGGCCAGTGCCGATCGCCCAGCCGTCGCTCTTGTGGATATAGGCCAGGGCCCCGTCGCTCATGAAAAACAGCGCATAGCTGAACGCCTGGCCGCCGGCCTGAAGCCCGAACGACGCGGCGCTGATATTGTAGTAGCCGGCCACCTTGCCATGCTCGAGCAGCACGCCGTTGCCAGTCTGGGCGCCAACCACGAAACCGCCCTTGACGATGGTCGGGAAGACCAGCACCGCCTTGGCGTTCCTGGCGAACAGACGGGCTTTCGGTTCGGAGGCGGTCAGTCTGGCCAGAGCGCGGCGGCCGTCGGCGGCGAGTTTGACGGCGGAGGCGTGGGCGGCTGGCGCCGACAGCGCGGTGACCGTGGCCAGGACGAGCCCGGCGGCGATCAGGCTTCTACGGTTTTGGGTCATGGATCGGGGCTCCTGTTTGATCGGTGGGAATAAATAGTTTCACCTAACGGCCTTGAGTGACAGCCAGCTGTTGGCCACAAGCCGCGTCAGGCTTTTAGCCAAACGCCCGGGAAACTAAAATGATGCTGGACCCCTCGAACTGGGATGAAACCCGCGCGATCGGCCGCGAGATGATGGACGATATGCTGACCTGGCTGGAGACGGTGCGCGATCGCCCGACCTGGACCTCCGTGCCGGCCGACACCAAGGCGCGCCTGGACGAAGCCATTCCCTACGCCGGTTCGTCGCTGGGCGAGGTTTACGAAGCCTTCAAGCGCGACGTGCTGCCCTATCCCACCGGCAATGTGCACCCCCGATTCTGGGGCTGGGTGATGGGCACGGGCACCACCACCGGGGTACTGGCCGACTTTCTGGCCGCGGGCATGAACAACCATCTGGCCGGCTATGACCAGTCCGCCGCTCTGATCGAACGCCGGGTGGTGGCGTGGCTGGTCGAGTTGATGGGCTTTCCCAAGAACGCCAGCGGCCTTCTGGTCAGTGGCGGCACAGAGGCCAATCTCAACGGACTGATGGCCGCCCGGGTGGCCAAGGCCGGATTCGATATTCGTGAAGAGGGGTTGCGGGCCGGGCCACAACTGACTTGTTATGGCGGCGCGGAGACCCACAGCTGGATTTACAAGGCCTGCGAGAGCATGGGCCTTGGCCGCAAGGCTTTTCGCGCGTCGCCCGTCGACGCCGACTATCGGGTCGATCTGGCCGCCTGCCGGGCGCGGATCATGGCCGACATCGCCGCCGGCGATCGGCCGTTTGCGATCATCGGCAACGCGGGCACGGTCAGCACCGGAGCCACCGATGATCTGGACGCCCTGCGCGATCTGGCCGACGAATTCGATCTCTGGCTGCATGTCGACGGCGCCTTCGGGGCGCTCGCGGCCTGGACCGAAAGCCGGACTATCGTCGCCGGCCTGGAGCGCGCCGACTCGGTGGCCTTCGACCTGCACAAGTGGGGTTACATGCCCTATGAGGTCGGGGTGGCCTTGACGCGGTCGCCGGAGGCGCAGACGGCCACCTACCAGACCGCCGCCGTGGGAGCCCCGGCCTATCTGCGATCCGCCCAGGCGGGCATCGCGGTGGACACCACCTATTTCGCCGACCGAGGATTCCAACTCTCTCGGGGGTTTCGCGCCTTGAAGGTGTGGATGTCGATGAAGGAGCAGGGCGTCGACCGGATCGCCGGCGCCATCCAGATGAACATCGATCAGGCCAGGCGCCTGGGCGCCATGGTGGAAGCTCGCCCCGACCTGGAGCTTCTGGCTCCGGTGTCGCTGAATATCGTCTGCTTCCGCTATGCGCCCGAGGGCATGGCCGAGGACGCCCTGAACCCGCTCAACCAGGCCATCCTGGTGGCGCTTCAGACCCGAGGGATCGCCGTGCCGTCGCAGACGGTTCTCCAGGGCCGCTTCGCCATCCGCGTCTGCATCGCCAACCATCGCTCGCTGGACGAGGACTTCGATGTTCTGGTCGAGGCCGTTCTGGCGATCGGCGCGGAACTCGCGGCGGGTTCCGGTCAGCCGCCTCAATTGACACTCACGTCGGCCCATTCCGCGTAGAACTGGTTGTAATACTGGCGGAACCGCAGGATCGGGCCGTCGCCGTCGCAGATGATTGGCTTGGGCAAATAGCGCTGGCGATCCCAGATCACCTTGTCCTGGTCGAGTTGGCGACAGACCTCATGGATGAAGCCATGGGCCACCATCGCGGCGACCGGCGTCGCCTGGGTTCTCGGCTGGGTGAAACAGAACCGCACCCTGACCTCGTCCTTCTCAATCGGGGTGACGGCGGCCACCAGCAGGGTCTCGGCGACGCCGGTAAAGCGGGTGGCGCTCTGGCCGGGACCGATCATCCGCGCTTCGATCCGCGCCTCCACCCGGCCCTGGGGCGTATCGAGGCCCGCGTCGATGATCGATGTGCGGCGCGGGCCGTCCCAGATCATCTCCGAGGTGGGGAAGGTCGCCGTGCCGTGGACGAAGCGGAAATGAGCCACATCGACGGCGTTCTCGGCCATGTTCTGTAGGCTGCCAAACACGCGCCACTCGTGGATTTCGTAGTCGGTCCAGTCAGTGTCGCTCGCTTCCGGGAACGCCTCGACTTCCCATTCGGGCGGCGAGCCATCGGGGTGATACCAGAACCAGATCAACCGGTTGGCCTCGACTACCGGCCATTGATGGTCGCACGGCTTGCGAAGGCGGGGCGGAATGGTCTGGGCATAGGGAATATCCTGGACCACGCCCTCGCCATCATAGCGCCAGGCATGGAACGGACACTCCAGGTGCGAGCCCGAGACCCGGCCGCCATGGCCCATGTGGGCGCCCAGGTGCCGGCAGTGGGCGTCGAGCATCCGCGCGGCGCCGTCATCGCCGCGCCAGATCACCAGGTCCCGGCCAAAGTAGCGCAGTGGCCTGACATCGCCGACGGCGAGTTCGTGGGACAGCAAGGCGGGAAACCAGCCGTAGGGAAAGGGGATGTCAAGGTTGCGCTCGGCAACGGATGGACGCCCAGGAACGTCGGCTGTGCGCCAGATCGCTCGCTCGTCCTTGGTCATATCGGCCAAGGCGGCGGCCACCGCCACGGGCGACCCATAAGCCTTGGCGCCGGCGTCATCGGCCATGATCTCTGCCCTCCCCTTTTTCTATTGAGGCCCGTTTTTCTATTGAGGGAAGAGCACTTTGGCGGAGGCCAAAAGTCAAGCCGCTGGTCGGCGCCTCAACCCTTCGGCGAAGGCGACGATGCGCCGTCCCGCGTCGAGCAGCGCCGCGTCGGGCAGAGTGAGGGAAATTCTCAAACGACCGGCCACATTGGCGCCGAACGCGTCGCAGGGCAGGATCGCGACTCCCTGAATTTCGAGCAGCCCCTCGGCGAAGGCGGTGGCGCTAAGGCCAGTAGGCCGCACGTCGAGCAGCAGGAACATCCCGCCCTCGGGAGGCGCCACCGCGCAACCAGGCGCCTGGCCTAGAAGCTTCGCCATCGCCTCGCCCCGCCGGCGGTAGTCTTCGCGCAGTCCGGCGACCTCGGGCAGATCGCGCCGCAACGCCGGCAAAACCGCCTCCTGGATGAATGGCGGCCCGCCGAAGGCCATGCACATCAACAGGTTGGTGACATGCGCCACCAGCATCGGCGGTCCGGCGACCCAACCTAGGCGGAATCCTGGAATGGCATGGGACTTCGATAGGCTGGAGACCACGATCGCGCGACCCGTCGTCTCGGTCAGCGACCAGACGCTGACATGCGGCCGGGCGAAGGCCATGTCCTCATAGACCTCGTCCGAGATCAGCCAGAGGTCGTGCCGGCGGCAGAGTTCGGCCAGGGCGCGCTTCTCCGCCTCGTCAAACACCGCCCCGGTGGGGTTGTGGGGTGAGTTGATCAGGATGGCCCGCGTGCGGGGCGTCACCGCCGCGGCGACCGCCGCCAGATCGGGGTGAAAACCCAGGTCGGCGCGCAAGGGAACCTTGATCATGGTCGCACCCGAGGCGGCGACCACCGCGCCATAGGTGGCGTAGACCGGGTCCTGGGCGATCACCTCGTCGCCGGCGCCGGCGACACACTGCATCGCGCAATAGAGCGCGGCCTGGGCGCCCTGGGTGATGGCGATGTTCTCGGGAGCGCAGGGCGAGCCTGAACGTCGGGCGATCCTCTCGGCAATCGCGGCCCGGACCGCGGGCTGGCCGCCGATCGGCGCATAGCCCTTGTGATGCGCGGCCAGGGACGCGCGCGCGCCCTCGATCACCAGATCGGCCGGCGCCTGGTCGGGATCACCGATGGTCAGGAAGGTGATGTCCCGTCCCGCGGCCTTCATGGCCACGGCCTTGTCATGGACCTTCCAGGTGTCGGCGCCGCCACCGGCGATACGGTCCACGAGGGGGGCGAATTTCATATCCAGACTCTCATGCCTGCGCGGCTTCGAAGGCGCCGCGTGTAGAACCGAACGCGCGCGCCGCCAAGCGCCGGGCGTCTGGGGCGATCCCCGATGCATTGCCCCCGCTGCATTGCCCCTGCTGCATTGATTGTCCGGCGGACGCCATGCACAAGCAGACGCCAAGAGCATCAAAGAACGAACCGAGGGATGGCCGGATGAACCGATCGATCGCGATCACACTTCGCGAGGCGCTTGGGGAGGCCAAGGTCCTCACAGACCCAGCCACGCTGGGCGCCCGGCGGCACGACTACTGGATGCTCAGCCACGTTCAGGACCATCTGGGCGCTCCCGGACCATCGGCCGCCTGCGTCGTGCATCCGGCGACAGTGGTCGATGTCCAGACCACCTTGCGGCTGGCAAGCCAGACCGGGACGGCGGTGATTCCGTTCGGCCTGGGCAGCGGCGTGGTCGGCGGGGTGGTCGCCGCTCCCGATGCGATCCTGTTGGACATGGGCGCGATGAACGCGGTGCGATCTATCGACCCGGTCAATCTGCTGGCCAGTTTCGACGCCGGGAAAAACGGCCTGGAAGCCGAACAGGTGGTCGCCGAACAGGGCCTGACCATCGGCCATTGGCCGCAATCGATCGCGGTCAGCAGCGTCGGCGGCTGGGTGGCGACCCGGGCGTCGGGCCAGTTCTCCAGCGCCTACGGCAATATCGAGGACATCGTCCATTCCATCGAAGCGGTGCTGCCGGACGGCGAGCTCGTCACCCTGGGCAAGGGGCCGAGGGCGTCGTCCGGACCGGACCTGCGCCAGCTTATGCTGGGTAGCGAGGGAACGCTGGGAGTAATCACCGGGGTCACCCTCTCGCTACTGCGCGCGGCGGAGACACGGACGGTGTCTGCCTTCGAGGCGCCGGACATGACCACCGGCTTCGCGTTTCAGCGCGAGGTGATCCAGACGGGCTGGCGACCGCCGGTGGTGCGTCAATACGACGAAAGGGAGAGCCTCAGGCTCGATGGTCGGGCCAAGGCCTGCCTGATCCTGATGGTGCACGAAGGCCCCGCCGCCCTGGTCGCCGCCGAAACCGTCGCGGTCGCGGTCATCGCCGAACGGATGGGCGTGGCGGCCGCGCCGTCCGATATCGTCGAACACTGGCTGGGCCATCGCAACACGGTACCCAGCTGGGACGTGTTTCTGAAGCGGGGCATCGTACTGGATACGGTGGAGGTGTCGGCGGACTGGAGCCGGATCGGGCTGATCTATGATGACGCAGTGGCGTCACTGAAGGAGATTCCCGGCTGTCTGGCAGGCTCGGCTCACAGCTCGCACGTCTATCGCAGCGGCCTCAATCTCTACTTCACCTTCGCCGTTCAGACCTCCGACCCGAGCGAGATGGAGGGGGCCTATCTGGACGGCTGGCGGCGGATCATGGAGGCCACCGATCGTCACGGCGGCAGCCTCTCGCACCACCACGGTATCGGGCGCGTGAGGCGGGGCTGGCTGGAGCGGGAACTGGGCGGCGGCGCGCTGGCCATGCTGCGCAAGGTCAAGGCGGCCCTGGACCCCAAGGGGATCATGAACCCCGGCGTGCTGATACCCGATGCCTGAGCTGATCCTGGCCATCGACGTCGGCACCACCTCGACCCGCGCGGCCGTGGTGGGACCGGATGGGCGAATAGCGGGGATCGACGCGGCGCCGCTGAAATCGCTCAACCCCCGGCCCGACCGGGTCGAACAGGACGCTGGACGGGTATGGGCCGCCACGCGGCGGGTGATCGCCGGCGCGCTGGCCAAGACCGGCCGCGGCCCGGGTGATATCGTCGCCGTTGGCGTCACCACCCAGCGCGCCAGCGCCGTGGCGTGGGACAAGGCGACGGGAAAGCCCTTGTCGCCAATGGTGATCTGGAGCGACCTGCGCGGCGCGGCGCGGGCGACCGAGCTTCAGAAAGCGGGGTTCCTGGTGGCGCCGCAACAGTCGGCGACCAAGCTGGATCTGATCCTGGCGGAGGTGAACGTGCCCCGGGACCGGATCGCCTGGGGCAATATCGACAGCTTCCTGATCTGGAAGCTGACCGGCGGGGGCGCCCACGTCACAGACCGAAGCCAGGCGTGGCCCAGCGGCTATCTGGGCCTGCCGGACCTGGCCTGGAACGACCGTCTGATCGACCACCAGGGCCTGGACGTCGGATACTTTCCGACCCTGGTGGATAGCTGGGGCGAGATCGGCGTCACCGCCAAATCGGTGTTCGGCGCCGCCGTCCCGATCACCGCCGACATAGCCGATCAGCAGAGCGCATTGACCGCCCATGGCGACACTCCGGGCACGGCGAAATTTACCTGGGGCACCTCGGCCACCTTCGACCTGGCGACGGCGGCGTTCACCTTCGTCGCGCCTACCGCCCCACCGCTGCTGGTGTCCTCGGTCAACGGCAAAACCCGCTGGTGCGTCGAGGGCATGGTGCTATCGGCGGGCTCTGCCCTGGACTGGCTGAGGGCCACCTGCGGCCTTGGCGGTCATGGACCCTTCGAGGCGTTGGCCGGCTCGGTTCCGGACGCCGGCGGCGCGGCTTTTCTGCCGGCGCTTCAAGGCCTTGGCGCGCCGCATGGCGACCCGGGCCGACGCGGCGGCTTGGCCGGCCTGACGCCCGCGGTTACACGGGCGCATCTGGCCCGGGCCGGCCTCGAGGGCCTGGCTTTTAGGGCGCGTGAGGTGGTTGACCACATCCATGACCTGACCGGGGCCGCGCGGCCCGAAGTGCTCGGCATCGATGGCGGCCTGACCCGCAACACCCTCTTCCTGCAAGTTCTCGCCGACCTGACCGGCCGTGCCGTCCGCCGGCACGCCACTCCGGAAGCCACCCTGCTGGGCGCGGCGATCAGCGCCGGGCGTGGGGCCGCGCTGCTTA
>JANYFU010000497.1 GCA_025359665.1 Caulobacteraceae bacterium | reverse complement strand
TTTCTCGATTACGGTCAGTGATCTCGTGGCCGCCGAGGAGAGCGCATGGCTTTGCTCCGATATCGCCGATCAAACCGGCGCGAACGAGCATAGGATCGAGGCGGACGCCGCGCTTGGCTATATCTTCACAATGAAGGGCGCCCTCCCCGCCGCGCGACTGCATATCGAGCGCGTAATCAGTCTCTACACAGAGGTGAACGGCGCCGATCTGATTTTCCCGACGCCTCAGGATCCTATGGTCGTCGCGCTTGGGGTGTATCCGCTTGTGCTGTACGCCATGGGCGAAACCGCCGCCGCCGACGCCGCGGTCGATAAGGCGATTGCCCACGCCCGCGCGCTCGGTCGTTCCTTTGACCTTGCCTACGCGCTCTCCTGGGCCGCGACTCATGACAATATTTTAGGTAACTATGAACGAAGCCTTGCCCTGTCGAAAGAAGCCCTTGCTATTTGCGAATCTAATCGGTCAGATACCTATGCGATTGTTGCGAAAAATCAGATTTCTTATTGCCTGGGACGAACTTCTCACGCACCGGAATTGGCAAAGACTCTATACGAGGGGACCGAGTCGCTACGTAAGCTTGGCGCTCTGAGCATGAGGAGCTATTTTCTGTGTTTACTCGGTGAAATAGAGTTTTCTTCTGGCGACTCTAAGGCGGCGCTCTCTACAATTGACATCGCGATCGACCATGCTCTGCGGTTTGATGATCGTTATATACTCTCCAGACTCTATTTCCGGCGGTCCGAAGTGCTTCCGGATATGTCTGACGCAGGCCCCGCCACCGTGATCGAGTCGCTCAAGTTGGCGGTCTCAACGGCCGAGGAACAGGGCGCCCCCGAGTTTGCCGGCCAAGCGCGCGTTCGGCTAGCCGGCCTCGGGGAGGTGGAAAAATAGCGTGGCGGCCCAACAGACGTCAGCGAGCAAGAGGACCACCGGATGAATTCGGAACGGGTCGCCAAAGTGGCCATCATCGGAGGCGGCTGCGCGGCGATCACCACGGCGTTCGAACTTTCGCGCCCGGAACTCAAGGGCCGCTTTGATATCACCGTCTATCAACCCGGCTGGCGACTAGGCGGCAAAGGTGCGTCCGGCCGGGGTCCATCCGGGCGCATACAGGAACATGGCCTGCATATCTGGCTCGGGTTCTACGAGAACGCGTTCCGGCTTCTGCGGGAGTGTTACGATGAACTCGCGGTCGCTCCGGGAAACTTCGACGTTTCCGACTGGCGGGCGGTGTTCATCGTGGAAAATGACGTCGGACTGTCGTCTCGTTCGTCCAAACCCGGCCTGCACAACTGGTCGGCGACTTTCCCACCACGGCCCGGTCTTCCGGGTGATCCGATATCGACCGCCGAGTTGCTTTCCTTGCCGAGGTATATCGCGCGTGCGCTCGATCTTCTTGAGACGCTGATCAAAAGCACCGACTCTCGCCGTCAGGATGGCGGCAGGCCGGGCGGGATGGCTGACTTTGGGGCGCCGGGTTTCAGCGCGGCGTCGATCGGGGGAGATCCTCGACGGCTGCTGCGGATCATTACCGACCTGGTTGGCGGCAGCTTCGCCGTTTCGGCAGCTGTGTTGGTCGAAGCCCTCGCGGTGCTCCAGGTGGGCTTGAAAATGCTACCCCCTGCCCTGACCAATCCTCTCACCGATCTGGCGGAATGGATCGCGCATCATCTCCGAAGGTGGCTTGAACGTAGTCTGATGGCCGAACCCTATTTTCAGCATGTCTGGGAACTGATGGACATCGTGGTCGCCACGGTGGTGGGAAGCCTGCGGGCGGGCTTGCTGACCGATCCGAGGGGTTTTGACGCCATCGACGACTACGATTGGCGCGAATGGCTGCTGCTCAACGGAGCCTCCGAGAGATCGGTCCAGTCCGCTTTCATCTGCGGCCTGTACGATCTGGTGATGTCATATGAGGACGGCGCGCGGCCCCGCCTCGCGGCCAGTTCCGCGCTGCGCGGGACCCTGATGATGTTCTTCAACTATCGCGGCGCGCTCTACTGGCGATTGCGCGCGGGGATGGGTGACGTGATCTTTGCCCCATACTATGAAGTCCTTCGGCGGCGTGGCGTGAAATTCGAGTTCTTTCACCGGTTGAACAACGTGCGCCTTACGCCGGACGCGGAACTACAACCCGGAGAACGCCCTTTTGTGACCGGCCTTGATTTCGATGTTCAGGCCAGGATTAAAGGCGGTGGGGAATACACCCCGCTCATAGAGGTCAAGGGCCGCCCCTGCTGGCCGGCGGCTCCGGACCTGGGCCAGCTAGAGGAGGGCGAACGCTTCGCCTCGGAAGGCTGGGAGTTCGAATCCCACTGGGACACGCGGCACGTCGAGGAAAAGAGCCTTGAGGTCGTGAAGGATTTCGATTTCGTCGTGCTGGGGGTCAGCATAGCCACATTGCCCTATGTGTGTGGCGAGATCCTCGCCAGAGATCCCCGCTGGCGCGTGATGGTAGAAAACGTCAAGACCACGGCGACCCAGGCATTCCAGATCTGGCTCAAACAGGATCTCAGGGAGCTGGGCTGGACGGCGCCCAACTTTCTAGGGTCCGCCAACACAAAGCCCTTCAATGCCTGGTGCGATCTGGCCCACACCATACCGGAGGAAGACTGGAGCCAGCCGCCCAGAACCGTATTGTATTTCTGCGCGGCCCTTGCGGAACCGCCCCCGCCTAGCGGCGACCATGACCCGGACCATCAAGCATCCAGCCATGAACAGGTCCGGCTCAACGCTCTGTCCTATCTGCGCGAGACGGGTTGTCAGATCTGGCCTGGCGCCTA
>JANYFU010000130.1 GCA_025359665.1 Caulobacteraceae bacterium | reverse complement strand
GCCCGTCGTCCAGCAACAGGATCGCGTTGGCCCGCCGCGCCAGACCATGCGAGGCGCTGGTCCGACGCACCGTCCGCTCCAGCGTCGCGCGCAAATCAGCGGTCAGAAATCCCGGGCGAATCATGTCCGCCTTTCGAATCCAATCCGCTTAACAATTCCTCAATTTTGCGGATCGTCACAGAGTCAGGGTATAAGTAGCCCCGCTGAGGCCTCAACCAATGGCTATGCTCGACAAAACTGACATTCTGCGTGGGTTGCGCAAGATAGACGCTCTGGCCCTGGAGGCCGCTGTTCTGGTTGATCTCGCCGTGTATGGAGGGGCCGCGATCGCGCTGACGTTCGATGTCCGGCGCTCGACGCGCGACGTGGATGCCGTCGTGCGCGGGAGCCCTGATTTTCTCAGGCGCGCCGCCGCCGAGGTCGCATTTGACGAAGGTTGGCCGGAAGACTGGCTCAACGATGGCGTGAAGGGATTCGCGTCGGCCCACGAACAGATGCGTCTAATGGCGGGTTTCGAAGCGTCGCCAGCGGGAGGGCTGCGCATTCACCTGCCAACGCCCGAATATCTCTTCGCGATGAAATGCATGGCGATGCGTCCGGAAGGCCTGGAAGGCTCACACGATATTTCGGATATCGAGGCGCTGGCCGATGTGGCTGGCATCGGGGACGTGGAAACGGCGTTGTCGCTGGTCGAGGCCTTCTATCCGGCGTCGCGCATACCGCCGAAAGTCAGGTTCGGGGTGCAAGAGATCATGGAGCGGGTCGTGGCGCGGCGTGCGGCCAATCCGTGATCCAGATGGTTTGACGCCCAATGGCCCTATGCGCCATATGACGGCACGAGATCGACGCAAGGCAAGATCGAAGCAAGGGAAGAACGCGTGGCCGAATCCATCCAGGCTGACTACATCGTCGTCGGGGCTGGGTCCGCCGGATGCGTGCTGGCCAACCGCCTTTCGGCTGATGGCAAATCCAAGGTGATCCTGTTGGAAGCCGGGGGTGACGACCGTCCGACCCGTAATCCCGGGCAGTTCCTGTCCAATCTGATGATCCACGTCCCGGTGGGCTATTCCCAGACCCTGAAGGACCCCAAGGTCAATTGGCTCTATTCGACCGAGCCCGATCCCGGCACCGGCGGCCGGGTGCATATCTGGCCGCGGGGCAAGGTGCTCGGCGGCTCGTCGTCGATCAACGGCCTGCTCTATATTCGCGGCCAGCACGCCGACTATGACGGCTGGCGCCAATTGGGTTGCGAGGGCTGGGGTTGGGATGACGTGCGGCCCTATTTCCTGCGCGCGGAGAACCAGGAACGCGGCGCAGACGCCAATCACGCCGTGGGCGGGCCGCTGAATGTATCCGACGTCACCCAGACCCACGAGGTCTCCGACGCGGTCGTGGAGGCCTGTGTCGAAGCGGGCCTGCCCCGCAACAAGGACGTCAACGGCGTCGAACAGGAGGGTGTCAGCTATTATCAGTTGACCGTGAAGAACGGCCAGAGATGCTCTGCGGCCGTGGCCTATCTGCATCCGGCCATGGGCCGTTCGAACCTGATCGTCGAAACCGGCGCCCTGACCACGCGAGTGATTTTCGAGGGCAAGCGGGCGGTCGGCGTCGAATACCGGCAGGGCGGCCAGCGTAAGATCGCCCGGGCCAATCGCGAGGTGATTCTCTGTGGCGGCGCGGTCAACTCGCCGCAGCTATTGCAGCTGTCGGGCGTGGGTACGGGCCGGCTGTTGGCCGAGCATGGCATCGCCGTGGTCAGCGACCTGCCGGGCGTGGGGGGCAATCTTCAGGATCACTATGTGATCGCCATGACCTGGCGGCTGAAAGCCGGGGTGGTGTCGGTCAACGAACTCACCAGGGGCGTGCGCTTCGTCGGCGAGACGATGAAATATGTCTTCCAGCGCAAGGGACTGCTGACGCTCTCGGCGGCGCACATCGCCGTTTTCTGCAAGTCCAGGCCAGACCTGGCGGGACCAGACATCCAGTTCCACGTGTTGCCGGCCACCTCCGACACCAACAAGATGGTCACCGAACAGAAGATGCAGCTGGAGAGCCAGCCCGGCCTGACCATCGCCCCGTGCCAGGTGCGACCGGAGAGCCGTGGCCATATCAATATCGTTTCGCCAGATCCCACCATCTATCCCAGCATCGTTCCCAATTATCTCTCCGATCCCCTCGATCAGGAGGTGGCGGTGGCGTCGCTGAAATGGGGACGCAAGATCGCCGGCCAGGATGCGTTGAAGCCCTACATCGATCACGAGATGATGCCCGGGCCGGCGCTCGACAGCGATGAGGCGTTGTTGGCCTACGCCCGGATGGCCGGCTCGACGATCTACCACCCGGTCGGCACCTGCCAGATGGGCCATGGGCCGATGGCCGTGGTGGATCCGGAGCTGCGGGTTCGCGGAGTCGAAGGCCTTCGCGTCGTCGACGCGTCAGTGATGCCGCGCCTGGTTTCGGGCAACACCAACGCTCCGACGATCATGATCGCGGAGAAGGCGGCGGATTTGATTCTTGGAAAAGCGCCCGTCGGCGCGCTGGCGGCCTGAACATGCACCCCTCCCACCACGCCAAAACCCACCCGGATCGTCCCGCCTACATCATGGCGGCCTCGGGAGAAGCCGTGACCTACAAGCAGTTGGATGAGCGTTCCAACCAGGGCGCCCATCTGTTCCGCTCGCTTGGCATCGGGGCCGGCGACGCCATCGCCATATTCATGGAAAACAGCCCCCGGTACTATGAGATCCTTTGGGCGGCTCAGCGTTCCGGTCTGCGGTTTACTTGTATTTCCTCAAAGCTGACTATCAGCGAACTTGAGTATATCGTCGTCGACAGCGGCGCGAAGGCCTTGATCGCCGGGTCGGCCGTAGCGGCCGTGGCCCTGGAGGTCGCGCCCCTCATTCCCGGCGTGAAGCTGTTCATGACCGAGGGCGCACAGGGTCCCTACGCCAGCTTCGAGGCCGTGCGCGCACCGATGCCGGTGACACCGATCGACGATGAGACGGGCGGCTCGGCCATGCTCTATTCGTCGGGCACGACGGGTCGGCCCAAGGGCGTCAAACGCGCCGCGCTGGTTGGCGACCAGCCCATCGACGCCGTCAACGGCCTGGCCACGATCGGCCAGGCCCTGTTCGGTTTCGAGCCGGACATGGTCTATCTCTCGCCGGCTCCCCTCTACCATGCCGCGCCGCTGGGCTGGTCGATGGCCGTGCAGTCGATCGGCGGCACCGTGGTGATGATGGAGCGCTTCGACGCCGAGGCGGCGCTTGGCTATATCGAGCGCTACAAGGTGACCTGCGCCCAATGGGTGCCGACCCATTTCGTGCGCATGCTCAAGCTGCCGGCCGAGACGCGGGCGAAATACGACCACTCATCCCTGAAGAGCGTCTTCCACGCCGCGGCGCCTTGTCCGGTGCCGGTCAAGGAGGCGATGATCGACTGGTGGGGACCGATCGTTCAGGAATACTACGCCGGCACCGAGGGCAACGGCTTCTGCGCCATCACCGCGACCGAGTGGCTGAACAAGAAGGGCTCCGTGGGCCGCAGTTTGACGGCCGAGCTGAAGATTTGCGACGAGAACGGCGATGTTGTGGGGCCACGCGTCGAAGGCACGGTCTATTTCGCCGGCGGTGGGGAGTTCGAATACCATAACGACCCGGCCAAGACCGCCGAAAGCCGTCACAAGAACGGCTGGACGACCCTGGGCGACGTGGGTTGGGCGGACGAGGACGGCTATCTGTTCCTCACCGACCGCAAGAGCTTCATGATCATCTCCGGCGGTGTGAACATCTATCCTCAGGAGATCGAGAACCTGCTGATCGGCCACCCCAAGGTCGCCGACGTTGCCGTGGTCGGCGCGCCGCACGAGGAG
>JANYFU010000109.1 GCA_025359665.1 Caulobacteraceae bacterium | reverse complement strand
GATCGTCCCATGAATCAGTGCTGCCTGGAGCAGGGCGCCGATCAGAAGGCTGAGCAACCATCCGAAACTATTGATGCCGATCAATCCCACGCTGAAAGCCGGGAGCAGCCCCCGTTGCGCTATCGCCACGATCAGGTTCGGCAGCCCACTCAGCACCAGCGCCAGAACCGCCAGAACACCGAAATTGCGGGAAAGCACGCCGGTCATCCGGCTCAGGACACGGGCGATCTCGAACCGTTCGGTTGGCGCGTAGGTCATCGCCGAACCCGCGCGACCGGGCTCAGGCCGGCGCCGTTACCTTCGCGCCCAGGATGAAGTCCTCGGGGTTCGGCGCGACGGTCGCGTTCCAATAGTCGACCAGCGGGAAGGGCCAGTTCTGGGAGACCCGGCCGGTGGCGTTCTTGTACCAGCTGTTCACGTTGGGCGAACCCCAGGCCATCATGGCGTTGGCGGCATCCACCTTGGCGTTGAAGTCGTCATGCACCTGTTTCTTGACTTCCAGGGCCTGGACGCCGGATTCCGCCATCAGCTTCAGCGCGCCCATCACATAGCGCACCGAGCATTCCGAAAAGAAGATGATACTGCCGTTGACCACGATGTTGGTGTTGGGTCCGTAGAGCATGAACAGATTGGGGAAGCCTGGGGTGGTCATGCCCAGATAGGCTCGGGCGTCGCCGTTCCAGGCGGTCCGCAGGTCGACCCCACCCCGTCCGACGATCCGCATCGGCCACAGGAACCGGCTGGCGTGAAAGCCGGTGCCATGGATGATCACGTCGGCCGGATGGTCGGCTCCGTCGTTGGTGACGATCCCTGTCGGGGTGATCCTGGCGATGCCGGTGGTGATCAGATCGACATTATCGCGCTTCAGCGCCGTGACCCAAACCCCGTTGTCAACGAGGGCGCGCTTGCCGCCGATCGGATAGGTCGGGATGATCTTTTCCAGGATGTCCGGACGGTCCGGAGCCTGGGCGCGGATGGCCTCGACCAACATGGCGCGAAGTTCGGCGTTGGCCAGCCCGACCGCCTCGGGCGGACCGTTCCAGCCGGCGTCGGCCTTGACCGCCTCGTAGAGCCCATCGGTCAGGCCCCAGAACAGGTAGAACCGGTACCACTTGTCATAGAAGGGCATGTGCTCGAGCAGCCACTTTTTCCCCTCCGGCACGTCGAGGTGATAGTTGGGTCCCGGCAGCATCCAGGGCGGCGTCCGCTGAAAGACGTTGAGCTGGGCGACCTTGGGGGCGATTTCCGGCACGAACTGAAAGGCGCTGGCGCCGGTGCCGATCACCGCCACCCGCTTGCCGGTCAGGTCAACGTCGTGGCGCCAGCGGGCGGAGTGGAAACTGGGGCCATCGAAGGTCTCCAACCCCTCGATGTCGGGATAGCGTGGCTGATTGAGCTGGCCGACGGCGGTGATCAGGGCCGCGCCTTCCAGGAACTCGCGTCCCCCTTCGGCTGTCTTGACCTCGACCCGCCAGACGCCCTTGGCCTCGTCGAACACGGCCTCCTCAACAGTAGTCTCGAAGCGGATGTGAGCGCGCAGTCCGTGCCGGTCCGCGAAGCGCCGGAAATAGTCAAGCAGGACCGGCTGGGTCGAATAGTACTGCGGGAAATCGTGGTTGGGCTCGAAGGAATAGGAATACATGTGATTGGGATTGTCCACCCGGCAGCCCGGATAGACGTTCTCGAACCAGGTGCCGCCGGCGTCGGCGTTCTTTTCCAGGATGGTGAATTCGATCCCGGCCTGTTTCAGGCGGATGCCGGTCAGCAGGCCCGACATCCCCGCGCCCACCACCAGGACCTTCATCTTCGCCGCCGCCGCCCTGAGGGCGGGGCTCGACCAGTCGGGCGCCTTGGTGTCGCGGCCGGTCAGCTGCAGCTCGTCGGTCAGGAAGGCGGCGTAGTTGGCCGGGATGTCCACCCCGGCCACCCAGTCCATCATCCGCCGGACCGTCTCGGGAGACGGCGGCGCGGGTAGCGACGCGCCGCCCAGGTGGGCCTGGATCGCGGTCTTCGCCCGGGCGCGAAGGTCGTCCTGAATCGCGGTCGAGTAGCCGCCGAGTTTGACGTCCTCAAGCGGATCATAGATTGGCCGGCGCTCCGGAGTGAGCAGGCCGGCGTCGCCGGTGAGGTGCACCAGCGACATCAGCAAGGCCGGTAGATGCGCTTGCGCGAGGGCGTCGTCGATCGTGCTCGCGAGATCCGTCATGGTGTTTCCCTAAACGTCCCTATCCTGGACTTCGACCATAGCGATGGTTCCGTGGCGATAGGAAGACGTCAAGCCGAACGGCCGCGCGCCTCGATCGCCCAGATTCCCACCAGCGTGTCGCCGCGGACCGCGTGATAGGCGTCGTATAGATTGACCGTCGGGTCGCAGTGCGGAGCGGCGAACGTCACAACCTCGCCCAGCCGGGGCGGCGCCTCGCCCTTGGGCGGAACAACACATCCATGCTCGTCGCCCATGAAGTGATAGACCGACCCGCTGGCGGCTCCCGACAAGATGGGCGGTGCGCCGGCCTCGGTGGCGAAGGCCTTGAAGCCGGCGTCGACGGTGACCAGAAACCCGTGGTTGGCGCTGATCACCCGCGCGTCGATCATCAACGCGGTCTCGAAATTCGCCCCGCCCTCGCCCGCCAGGTCACAGTCGGCGTACTGCCGGTCCATGAAGATGTAAGACCCGACCTGCAGCTCGGTCAGGACGCCCAGCGCCGCGTCGATCACATGGCTGCCGGTTCCGCCACCCGTCACCAGGGCCGGCGGCAGGCCCGCCTCCGTCAGGCTCGCGATCACGCTTGAGATATAGTCGGTGCGTTCCGTAACGGCGGCTCTACGAGCCTCGAAATCCTCGATGTGCTGCTGAGCGCCGCAATAGAACTGCACGCCGCCATATGTCAGGGCGGGCGACGCCTCGATCCTTCGCGCCAGGTCCACGGCGGCCGCGGCGTCGGCGACCCCCGTGCGGTGGATGCCGGGGTCGATGTCCACCAGCAGGGTGAGAGCCGCGCCGCTGCGGGCGATAGCCTCGACGGCGTCCGGATGATCGACCGCGGCCATCAAGCCGGAGCAGAGCTTCGCCAGGGCGGCCAGTCGTTCCACTGCCGCCGAACCCACCACCGGCGAGGTGATCAGGATATTCTCGATCCCCGCGGCGCTCAGCGCCTGGGCTTCCCCCAGCTTGGCGCAGCAGACCCCTACGGCGCCGGCGGCGATCTGGCGCCTGGCGATTTCCGCGCTCTTGTGGGTCTTGGCGTGTGGACGGAGGCGCAGGCCCGAGCGGGCCGCGAAACGCGCCATGGACACGATGTTGCGATCCAGGGCATCGACATCGACGATCAGAGCCGGTGTGTTCAACGCCGAGCGTGAACCCTGCCGGCCGATCAGGTGTTCGTGGAGGGTCACGGCGTACATGGCGGCTACCTAGAGGGAAAACGCGAACAGGTCGGAGAGATGGGCGTTCATGAACTTGGCGTCCGGATCGGCCAGCTTTCGCGCCTCGCCCCAGCGCGAGGCATTCGGATAGAGCCGTAGAACATCGGCGCTGGTCAGGGTGTGGCGCTTGGCCCAATGCGGACGTCCGCCGGCGGCGGCGAACACCGCCTCGATCGCGGCAAAGGGCTGCTTCCAATCCATCCTGGCGTACTGATGGAACGAGATTGAAACGCAAGGTCCCGCGTGCATCGGCGAAAGCCAGATGTCATCGGCGGCCACGGTTCTGAATTCCAATGGGAAGATGATCGGAAATTTTCGCCGACGCACCTCGGCTATCGCCGCGCGTAGCGCATCCGCGCCGGCGGCGGCCGGGACTTCGTATTCCATCTCCTCGAACAGGGTGGCGCGTTCGGACGGAAAGATCTTGTGCGCCGGAGCCGCGCGGGTGGCGGGGCCCATGGCGGCGGTCAGCCACCGCTGGAGGGCCGGCGCGGTGAAGGGCAGGGCGGCGGCGATATCGCTGACCAGTTGCAGCGCGCCTGCCTCGATGTCTTTGGTGGCGGTTTGATCGTCGCCGACTTCGATCGGATCGAGAATCTTGAGCAAGGCGTGATCGGCATAGGGGAAGATGAAGAACTCCACGTGGCGGTGGCGGGCGGTGAGATCGTCCCATTGGCTGAGAATCTCTTCCAGCGGCGCCTTGCGTAACGTTTCTTTCAGCCGATAGGCGGGCTGGAGGGCCAGCTTCACGCGCTCCATCACGCCGATCATACCCAGGCCCAGTCGGGCGGCCTGGAACAGGTCGGGTTCCGTGGTGGCGTCGCAGTCGACGAGCGAGCCGTCGGCCAGAACCAGCCGAAAGGCCAAGGCCTGGGTTGAAATCGATCCCAGCGTCACGCCCGTTCCGTGAGTGCCGGTCGAGAGCGCCCCGGCCATGGCCTGTTTGTCGATGTCTCCCTGGTTAGCAAGCGAAAGGCCGCGCTCCCACAGCGCGGGTGTAAGGCGATGTATCGGCCAGCCCGCCGGCACCCAGGCGGAATGGCCGTCGTCGCAGACCTCGATCTCACCCTCCATCCCCGAAAGATGCAGTAGCAGGCCGTCGGTCTCGCAGAGCGGCATGAATGAATGACCGGCGCCGGTGATCCGAACCCGGTCCGCCCCGGCGACCAGCTCGCGCAGCTCATCGGTGCTGCGTGGCGTGCCAACCGCCACAGGCTGGGCGACCACGCTCCCCGACCAGTTCCGCCAATCCGCCATGACCCGTCTCGCCCGTGTTCACCCGCGGTGACGGGTTTAGCCTATCGCGCCTCGCCTTGGCGATCATAGGCGGATAGCTTTGTCGCTAATGTTCATGGACCGTTTTTTCGACGCAGCCGCCTGGCGTTACTTTCTGGCCTATTTCCAGGCGCGCGGCGCCTCGGTCGCGATCAGCTTGATGGCGACGGCGGGGCAATCGCTTCTCGCCCTGCCAATGATTCCGCTGGTGAGGCTGGCGTTCGACAGGGCCATTCCAAGGGGCGACATCGGACTGTTGATCGCGATTGGATCGGGTCTCGCGACACTTCGGATCTGTGCGGGCCTGGCGGCGGTGCTGACGCGCTCGCGGGTGGTGCGCCTGAAGAGCGCGGCGATGCTCGAGATTCGGCGAAACCTGCTGCTGAACCTCTATCAACGACCTTTGCTCTCGCATGTTCGGGCCGAGACCCAACCGTTCATGGCCCACGTGGTGGTCGATGTGGAACGCCTGGACGCGATGGTGGACAGCGCCCTGGGGTCGGCCTTGCCGGCGGCCCTGACCGGCCTGGTTCTTGGCGGAGCGCTGCTCTACCTGAACGCCGCCCTGGTTTTGGTGGGCGTCGTGATGCTGCCATTGGTCTGGATGGTGGGGCGGTTCACGGCCGGGCGGATGCGGGCCAATTTCCGCGCCTACCACGTCGCTTATGACGCTTTCCTCGGCGGAGTCAGATTCGTGCTCGCCAATTTCACTCTGACCCGCGCCAGGGCCGCCGAAAACGCCGAGGTCGGCCGCCAGACCGCGACGCTCAGCACTCTGCGGGCCGCGGCGCGGCATCTGGCGGTGGACAACGCCCGCGTTGGACAGCTTCAGTCGGCTGTCGTCGCCATGGTGGGCCTTGCCGTTCTAGTGGCGGGAGGTGTCCTCGTCGGCCGGCACGTCCTGACCTTGGGCGGGCTGCTGGCGTTCTTCGCCGCGGCGGCCCTGGCCGGCGGCCAGATGGAGCGTCTGATCGCCGCCCTGCCAACCCTGGTCGAGGGGTCGGCCGCCCTCACCAGGCTCCATGTCTATTTGGCGGAAGTCGGGCCGCCTATCTACACGGGCGCTCGCCTGATCGACTGGACAGGACGCATAGCCCTTGAAGGCGTGGATTTCTCGTACCGTGAGGCGCCCGTGTTGCGAGCGGTTTCGCTCGACATCTCGCCGGGCCAGCGTGTCGGTATTGTCGGCCCCAACGGCGCGGGCAAGACCACGATCCTCAACCTGGTGCTGGGTCTCTACCGGCCGGTCGCCGGGCGACTCGCCGCCGATGGGATCGCCTTCGATGAACTGGATGTCGCGGCTCTGAGACGTATGATCGGTATGGTCCCGCAGCACCCGGTGTTCTTCGATGGGAGTGTGTTCGAGAACATCGCCTATGGCGCGCCTGACCTCTCAAGGGCCGACGTCGAGGCCGCGGCCCGGCGAATCGGCGCGACCCGCTTGCTGGCGCGGCTGCCTGGCGCCTTGGACGCGCGCCTCGGCGAAAGCGGCTTGATGCTGTCGGGCGGCGAACGCCAGATGATCGCCATCCTCCGCGCGGTCGCCCCGAGACCCAGGCTGCTGGTCCTGGACGAACCAACCAACCACCTGGACGCCAAGGCCGTCCGCGACCTGGTCGCCGCCCTCGCCGAAGGGGCTGATCGCCCGGGGATCGTATTGATCAGCCACGACCCGGCGGTGGTCTCTGGGCTGGATGCGGTCTACCGGCTAGAGGAGGGGCGGCTGTCGCCCGCGGTGATCCAATTCGCGGGTCGAATAACAGGTGAATTGGCCTAGGCTGGCCGACATCGGCGAGGGACTAACATGAGCTTCCCCGACTACAGCGACCACGACGGCCTGGGTCTCGCAGCCCTGGTGGCGAAGCGGGAGGTCAGTCCCGCCGAAGTGGTCGAGGCGGCGATCGAGCGGATCGAGCGGCATAACCCTGCGATCAACGCGGTCGTTCACAAGGCCTACGACGAGGCGCGCGCGGCGGCGGCTGGACCGCTTCCCGATGGCCCGTTCAAGGGCGTGCCGTTGCTGGTCAAGGACCTGCTGATCGCTGTGGCCGGTTGGCCTCGCACCTCGGGCAGCCGGTTCTGCAAGGGAGTGGTCGATAGCGAGGACAGCGGTCTGATGCGTCGCTATCGCTCCAGCGGGGCGGTGGCGCTGGGCAAGACCAGCTGCCCCGAATTCGGTATCACCGGCACCACCGAGCCGGCGCTGTTCGGACCGTGCCGCAATCCCTGGAACCTGGGACATAGCGCCGGAGGCTCGTCGGGTGGTTCGGCCGCGGCGGTGGCGGCGGGGATCGTCCCCATGGCCCACGGCGGCGATGGGCGCGGCTCGATCCGCATCCCCGCCTCCTGCTGTGGCCTGGTAGGGTTGAAGGTTACCCGCGACCGCAATCCCCACCTGCCCGACGGCTACGATTTCGCCCAGGGCTATGTCGTCGAGCATGTGATGACCCGTACGGTGCGCGATTGCGCGGCGATGCTCGACGTCACCGGCGTGGCGGAGCCGGCGTCACCCTATGCGCCGCCGGCCAAGGATCGGCCCTATATGCAAGAGATCGAGCGCTCGCCCGGTCGCCTGCGGATCGCCTGGTCCAGCGAGACCGCCAATGGCCGCCCCATCGCCCCGGAAGTCCAGGCCGCGCTGGAAGACGTCGCCTCAGTGCTCGAAAATCTCGGCCACGAGGTGGTTCCACGTGGCCTGGGTGTCGATCAGCGGGCGCTTTATGGCGTCCAGAACGCCTTTTCTGGGGCGAATTTCGCCGCTGGCATGAAGCGCCTGATCGACCAGATCGGCCGCGAGCCGGAGGGTGATGAGCTTGAGCCCCTGACCTGGGCGTCGCTCAAGGGTGGGCGCCGCGCCACCGGCGAACAGACCATGTGGGAGGCGCAGGAACTACGGATGCTGGCGCGCGGTGTGATGGCGCTGTTCGAGGACTTCGATGTCTATCTGACGCCGGTGATGGGAACGCCGCCGCCGCCGATCGGCTATCTCGACCCGGTGGCCGTCGCCCCGCGCGAGATCGGCCGCCGCAACGGCGAGGTGTTTCCCTTCGCCGCGCCCTTCAACATGACCGGCCAGCCTTCGCTGTCCCTGCCTCTGGCCATGTCGCCCTCGGGCTTGCCGATCGGCATGATGTTCACCGGCCGCTATGCCGACGAGGCGACGCTGTTTCGCCTGGCGGGGCAACTCGAAAAGGAAATGCCCTGGAAGGACCGACGTCCGGCGGTGTGGGGTTGAAGGCGGCCCGGGTAGGGCCCGAGCCGCGATCACACGGCAACCCGGCTATTCGAACAAAACCGTGAACGAATAGAAGGCTGTGGCGTAATATTCATCACCGCCAGAGCAGTCGACGATATTGCGCTTGTAGACGTTGAGGATCAGTTCGTAGGCGCATGATTCCGGGAACAAGGATCTTGCATCGGCGACGCTGAACACCATCGATCCGCCAAACCAGCGAGGCCGAACGGCTCCCTGGGTTATGGCGGCGCCGTAGGTCGGGCCGACAAGGGCTCCGCCGGAACCCGCGAGCGTAGTCCCTGGGCCGATAGGGATGATGGTGACGGGTCCGCCAGCCCCATGCTGAAGACTCAGGGTATACTCATCCAGGAATCCTTCTCCGTCGGAGGCGGTAAGATCCACCTCGAATGAGAAGGCTTCTCCAGGTGTGAAACGCTGGATTCCGCACGGCGGCAGATTGACGCCGTTGAACTTGATCTGGTCGACCGAGGCCAGCGGCTTGGTCTGGGACGCGACGGGGTTGTCGAAGTAGAGGGCGAAGTCGTTGTTGTCGTTCAGGCCGTCCTCTCCCGGCGCGCCGCAGCCATCAAGCGGGCCGTGCGCCGTCAGCGTCCCATCCGCATTGGCGGTGTAGCCAACGACTTGGAACTCAAAAGCGCCATCGACGAAAAATCCGGACGATTCGATCAACGCCACGGTGTCGACATTGTAGGTCCAGCTTCGACCGGTCATGACACTGCCCCAGTTAGCGGGGGGTGAGTTGTCTTCGAAGAACTGGCGCCCTTCGTAGACCGTGACTGTTCCCCCGCCCGAGGTCTTGGGCGTCGGTGGGAAGTCGACATAAATCCACTGGTTTGGATAGGGCAGGGTGGCGTCGAAATAGATACGCGTGAAGGTTCGCAGGGCGGCCGTGGGGACCGGCTGGAAGGCCGCTCCGTTAGGACAAGCCGCCGGTCGGTAGGTCAATCCGTAGTAGTCGGCGACGGCGCTGGAGCCGAACTGTCCCGAGATCGACACCTGGCCCGTGAACGGACGATCCGAACCACCCGGATCAACGAGGCCGGCAAGCGCATCGGTGCTGGGCGGGCTGGTCGCGGTGTCGCAGGTCAGGCCGATCTCGCTGGCCGGGACACCGCACGCCTGGGTGAACAGGAAGCAGTCACCTTCCGGCTGACCGGGGTCGGGCGGCAGGGTGCAGGCCTCGGGAGACGCGGCTAACGTCACGTTCAGGTGGGTGGGGATATCCAGCCGGGCATCCCACACGGACTCGCTCACGATCACCTTGTTGAGCCCGCCGCAGGTCTGGGTGACCTTGAAGATGATGTCCGGATCGCAGTCGAACCACGGTGTCCAGGGATACCACGGCCACAGGCGCAGGCGTTCGAACTCGGGCACGCTGGGTAGGGCCGACAGCAGCTTCTCGCGTAGCGCCG
The DNA here is from genome assembly GCA_025359665.1 of Caulobacteraceae bacterium. Lineage (GTDB taxonomy): Bacteria > Pseudomonadota > Alphaproteobacteria > Caulobacterales > Caulobacteraceae > Acaudatibacter. The sequence goes on along the minus strand of JANYFU010000109.1, from coordinate 7,374 downwards.
GCAAGGTGGCCGGGCTGAGCGCGTTTGACGAGCCCGCCAGCCTGGCGCGGGCCAATCGCCCCGGAGGATCGGGCTGGGGGTTGAAGTCGCTGAAATGCAGCGCGAGCTTCGGATTCGGCGCCGAGACACGCAGGCTCGGGTTGAGCTCCAGCACGGGTTCGATTTTTTCGACCAGAATCGGGTCGAGGCGCCAAAAGCGCAGGTCCCACCAGTACCAGGGCAGCCAACCGCAGCACCAGGTGAACTGAATGGTGAAATGGCCGGTGGCGTCGGTGATCGCCGACCCGACCGCCGTGGTCGATGACCACCACCAGAACCAGTCGACGTCCGACGCCGTGACTTGAGCGCCGGGAACCGGATTTCCGTCGACTCCGACGATTTGGCCGGTGATCGTGAACGTACGGCACCAGATCAGCCACCACTCCCAGATCGGGCGGGGAATGAGAATGGGGCTGACGTGATAGGCCGGCGACGCCGCGCCCCGGGTCGGGCGCACGGTGATGGTGGGGGTGTTACGGCGGAACAGATCCGCCGCGTCGGAGGACTCCGGACCAACCGCTATGGTGACGGCGCCCTTGGTCTCCACGTCAAACTCGACCTCGGCCCGGCCCGCGTGGACCGCGACGACATGGGAAGTGATTTCATCGTCGGCGCGCAGGGCGACACGGACCCGCTGGCGGCCTCGTTCCGCCTCCGGGATATGCGAAGCGTCGATCGGAACTCGAATAATACTCATGGCTTTTACTCTACTTTCCTGGGGTTGATTGGATTTGTTTGAAGGTGATCGCTACCGAGCTAGGCGAAGACCCGGGACCGAGCTCAGAGCCGCCGCGTCGGCGCCGTGAACGCTGACCCGGGCCCCGCTTCGCGTGAACCGATAGATCGCGCCGGTCGCCGGGCCCGTGACCTGGAGTGCGCGCTGTCCCACATATTCGAACAGCGCCGGCGAGGGACGAGCCGCCCGGTTCAAAGTCGGAGAGGGAGTTGCGGATCTGGTCCCCGCATGGCTCTGGCGCGCGGCCATTCGCCGATCCTGGCAACAGGTCATGGAGCTTCTCCAGCATGGGGTGACGACGAGGTTTCATCGGGCTCGGGCTCGACCTCCCGCCAGGCCGCCGCCATCGGCGCGGCGGTCCGCGGGGCCGTGGCCCGTTCGAGCAGCGTGGCCGCACCGGACATGGCCAGCCAAGCGGTCACGCCGCCCACCCAGGTATCGGATACAAGCGCCGCGAACGGGAGAGCGACCCATAAGCTGAGACAGTAGAAACAGTCGAGAAGGCGACCAAGCCCACTATCACCCGCCATGGTTCGAAGGCGCCCAAAGACATCCCATGGTCCGTCCTCACCCCAAAACAGATGGGTAAGTCGCCATATTGCGAGGGAAGCAATCGACACGCCGCCGAAAGATATCTGGGCAAACCCGGACACCATTTTCCTAGTCTCACGTTTCCACCTTCACGTCGGCGAACCGAGTGCTGTTGTTTGGTGAGCCGAAGATGAAGTGAATTTGTCGCGGTGTCGGTGGCAATGTGCACACTTGACAATTATTTCGAACCATAGGCGCGAACGGTGATCAGGGGGCGGACAAAACAGGGAACGGTCCATGACCGAACGACCGACTCCGCGGGCTTTGAGTGAGGTTCGCGGCGACGACAGTCCACCGCTGATGGAAGAGACTCTGGGCGAGGCGCTAGATCTGGCGGCGACCCGATGGGGTGATCGCGTCGCCCTGATCTCGCCGCCGCAGGACATCCGCTGGACATTTCGTCAATTGGCCTCTCGCGCCGACGCCCTCGCGGCGGGGCTGCTCGCCCTAGGGCTGACGCCCGGTGACCGGATCGGCATCTGGTCACCCAATTGCGCCGAATGGACCCTGACGCAGTTCGCCGCCGCCCGGGTCGGCCTGATCCTGGTGACGATCAATCCTGCCTATCGTCGCTCTGAGGTCGCCTACACGATCAACAAGGTAGGAGTGAAAGCTCTGATCGCGGCCGAGCGGTTCAAGACCAGCGACTATCTGACGATGATCGAGGATCTGGCGCCGGAGGTTGCCGGCTCGACGCCGGGATGTTTGGAAGCCGCCGTTTTTTCGTCGCTGAAAGTGTTGATCAAGATCGGCGGGGCGCCGCGCGCGGGCTGGCTTGATTTCGCCGATGTCGCCGAGCGTGGCCCGGCGACCGACCCCGTCATGCTGTCGAGGGCCGCCCAGATCGGCCGGTCCCTGAGCAACCGCGACGCGATCAATATCCAGTTCACCAGCGGCACCACCGGATCGCCCAAGGGCGCGACCCTGTCGCATCGAAACATTCTCAACAACGGCCTGTTCGTCGGCCGGGCCATGGGTTTGCGGGCCGGAGACCGGCTGTGTCTGCCGGTGCCGCTCTATCACTGCTTCGGCATGGTGATGGGCAATCTGGCCTGCCTGACCCATGGCGCGGCGATGGTGTATCCAGCCCCGGTATTCGATGCCGACGCCACCCTGAAGACCATCCAGTCGGAGCGTTGCGATGGGCTCTATGGCGTGCCGACGATGTTCATCGCGGTCCTGGGCCATCCGGAATTCGAACGCTTCGACGTCTCGTCGCTGCGAACCGGCTGCATGGCCGGTTCACCCTGTCCGGTGGAGGTGATGAAGGCGGTGATCGGACGCCTGCACATGCCTGATGTGACCATCGCTTACGGTATGACCGAAACCAGTCCGGTGAGTTTCCAGACCGGCCTGGAGGATACGCTCGATCGACGAGTGTCCACCATCGGGCGCGTGCAACCTCATCTGGAGGTCAAGATCATCGACGAGGCGGGGACGGTGACACCACGCGGCGTGGCCGGAGAGGTTTGTACCCGAGGCTACTCGGTGATGCTCGGCTACTGGGATGATCCGGTCAGGACGGCCGAGTGCCTCGACGCCGACGGATGGATGCATACCGGGGACCTGGGGGTCATCGACGCCGAGGGCTACGGCAACATCGTTGGCCGCATCAAGGACATGGTGATCCGGGGCGGCGAGAACCTGTTCCCTCGCGAGATCGAGGAATTCCTCTATTCTCACCCCAAGATCGCCGATGTGCAGGTCGTTGGCCTGCCGGACTCCCGGTATGGCGAGGAGCTCTGCGCCTGGATTCGCCTGCATCCCGGCGAAGTCGCCGAAGAGGCCGAGATCCGGGCGTTCTGCGACGGCCAGATCGCTCACCACAAGATCCCGCGCTACGTCCGCTTCGTGGACGAGTTTCCGATGACGGTGACGGGAAAGGTCCAGAAATTTCAGATTCGGCAGGTGATGATCGAAGAGCTTGGGCTCACGATGGCAAGGACGGCTTGAACATGGCCTCCACCGCGACGAGCGGGTCGAATCATATCCAGGCGATTTTCACCGGCGTCATGGTGCTCTTCACATTCGGCCTGTGCTTGACGATGACCATGATACTGGCTGGTCGCGGAACGCTGCTCACTATTCAGACCCTGGTTACGGCGGCGACATTCCTGGCCGCCGTCGGGCTCTCCGCGGCGGTATGGAAGCGACCGTTGCTCATCCATGCCATGAGCGCCGCGCTGATGCTGGTCGGGCTGGCGGCCCTGTTGCTGATGACCATCTATCCCCACCCGTCGATCGCCCCCCTGTTGTCCGATTCGGGCGCGTGGGTCGCCGGCCCGATTCCGATCCGCGTTGGCTGGGCTCGACTGGCGATGGCGATAGTGATCCTTCTGATGGGTCTTGTATTGCCGTTCTCTCAAGCGCGGCGGCGGTTCGTTGCGCTGGCCGCTCTGACCTTCGTGAGAATAGGTCTCTGGACTGGCGCCTTCTGGCTGGTTGCCTATGTCGTTTTAGGGGGACAGTTCGATCGCCTGTTCACGGGCGCCGCGGTCGGTGTTCAAATTAGCCTCATCGCGGCCATGACAATCTCCTGGCTGATGCTACTGCGGGGCGATCAGCGTTGGCTGGCTACGTTTACGGAAGACGATCGGACCGTCTCCATGGCTCGGTTTGTCCTGCCGGTGGCGCTTGTGCCGGTATTGGGAGCATTCCTGACTACGGAGGGGGCCAAGATCGGCGTGTTCTCTCCCGAGGTGGCGCCGCTTCTGAACATCGAGATGAGTTCCGTGACGCTGCTGGTGGTGGGGGCCGCCGCCTTGCGTTCGATATGGCGGGAGCGCCGCCGCCGCGAGAACCTGGCGGGCGCGCTGGAGCAGTCCCCGGTGATCGTCTATTCAGAGGACGGTCAGATCGAGTATTGGCCCAAAGGGTGTGAAGCGCTCTACGGGTTTACCCCGAATGAGGCGGTTGGTCGAAGGGGAACGGAGCTTCTCCAGACCGAGTATTCCATCCCGATAGAACAGATCGAGGAAACGCTTCAGCGGACCGGCGAGTGGGCCGGCGAGGCGCGGCAGATCACGCGGAGCGGTAAGAGCATCTGGGTCGCTTCAAAGGTGGTGATCGATCAGCCGAGTGAAGATCGCGGCTTAAAGATCGTCGAAACCCTCACGGACATAACCGATCTGAAGATTTCCAGGGCCGCCCTTTCCGACACCAGCGACAGCCTCGCGCAAGCGGTGGCCACCTACGAGTTAGGCATAATTGAGTTCGATGCGGAGTTGGGACGAACCAGCTTTTCCGCTGAATTCGAACGCATCCTAGGCGTAGGCCCGGGATCTCTGGGTACGGAAGAAGACGCTTGGCAGGCGTGGATGAGCACCGACGCGGACGCCGACCAGTTAAGAGGCTGGTTCGAGGCGGACATAGCGGCCTGCACGCCAAAACGAATGTTGACGATCCAGGTACGGCGGGCGGACGGTGAAATCCGCGATCTTCAGGGCATGCTGAGATATCGATACGATCCAACTGGAGAGCTCAAGAGCCTGGTCGGAATCTTCATGGATGTCACCGAGGTTGTGCGGGATCGGGCGGAGATGGCGGCGCGAGGTGGGCGATTGCTGGAACTTCAGGCTGAGCTCACCCATACCTCGAGGTTGAGTGCGATGGGCGAAATGGCCGCCGCCTTGGCGCACGAACTGAACCAGCCGCTCACCGCCGTAGGCAATTCGGTGGGTGCGATTGGCATGATGCTGGCCGACGAAACCAGGGTCGTGGACGAGAAGAAACGCCAGCAGGTGCTGCGCGCCGCCAAGCATGCCGAAACCCAGGCCGTACGCGCCGGCGAAATCGTCAGGCGATTGCGGCAATTCATTTCTCGTGGCGAGGCCGACACTCAGGTCGAGGATCTGGACCTGTTGATCGCCGACGCCGTGGCCCTCGCCTTGCCAAATCCGACCGCCGCCGGAATTACGGTTCAGCGCTTCGTCGAACGCGCGGCATCGACCGTTTTAGCCGACCGAATACAGATTCAGCAGGTGATGGTGAATCTGGTTCGAAATGCCGTTGAGGCGATGAAGGGCCAGCAAAGGCACAGGATTCTCACCATCTCCGCGACTGCCGACAATGGCATGGCTTTGGTCAGGGTCGCCGACACCGGCGCCGGCGTGGTTCCGGACGCGGAGGCGGGATTGTTCTCGCCGTTCGTGTCCACCAAGGATGACGGGATGGGTGTCGGTCTGTCGATCTGCAGGCGAATCATCGAGGCTCACGGTGGCGAGATGAGTTTTCAGCCCGCCGCTGGCGGTGGGGCGGAATTCCGGTTCACCCTTCCGATCATTTCTGGCGAGGTGAGTGATGACAAATACTAGGCTCGTGCATGTCGTCGACGACGACGAGGCGGTCAGGGAATCCGCGGCGATCCTGCTTGAGAGCGCGGGTTATGAGGTCGCCACCCATGCCTCCGGCGTGGCTTTTCTTGAAGGGCTGGAGGGCGCCGCGCCTGGTTGCCTGCTGCTTGATATTCATATGCCAGGGATGACGGGTCTGCAGGTTCAGGTGGAACTGAAGGCCCGAAAAATGACTTGGCCCGTCATCGTGCTTACGGGGCAGGGCGATATCGGGATTGCGGTCCAGGCTATGAAAAACGGCGCCTTTGAGTTCCTGGAAAAGCCCTACAAAAACGAAATCCTGCTCGAAACTCTGGCCGAGGCTTTCGAGATGCTCGAACAGACCGTCCAGGAAACCTCGCACGCCGCCAATGCCAGGGCGCTTGTCGACGGTCTGACGATACGGGAACGAGAGGTCATGCGGGCTCTGCTGGCGGGACTGCCCAACAAGCTGATCGCCTATGAACTCGACCTGAGCGTGCGCACGGTCGAAATCTACAGAGCCAATGTGATGACCAAGCTGAAGGCGCGGGGGCTTTCCACGGCGGTCAGGATCGCCATGGCCGCAGGCCTTCAGCCGCTTGAGGAGCGCCGGGCCGGCGGCTCGTAGGCGCCATCGTTGTCGACCGCAATTGCCGGCGCCCGCCCGAAATGATGGCCGGGGATCATCGCCAGCAGTTCGGCGCTACCGAACGGTTTCTCAATCAGCTTGATGTGGTTCGAACCCTCGCAGTCGATGTTCGCCGCCGCGGCGTCTTCGGTGAGCACGATCGCGAGGCCTGACCAGAGCTGGCGGCGCAGCTGGTCAATGAATCTTCGCGGGTGTCGCGGCAAGACCTCCCGATCGATGATCAAGGTCGAGTTGTGGCTCAATGGGAGGCCCCCCAGTCCCTGATCGGTTTGATAGGCCACGAATGTCAGGCCACCGGCCTCCAGCGTCTGCTCAAGGGAGATCGCCAGCGCCGCTTCGCAGACCGCGATAACAACCGGGACGGGTTTCTCGGTGCTCTTGGTAACGTTCAACTGAGGCGCCGATCAACAAATAGCGGGCGACCGAATTCGGCCGCGCCCCGCCAAAAGCTTGTCTGACGGTTTTGGTGGTCGGGGCCTAGATCGTGGTTTTACTTAGGCGCCGCGCCTTACGGCGAATCGTTGATTGTTTTCGCGATGAAACTCCGGTCCAAGGCGACCCTGGATGGGAGACCGTGGCATGGACGACTCTAGCGACCACGACGCCGCCCGCGTCCTTGGCGAGTTCCGCCCCGGCCTGTCGGTCTATATACAGGGCGGCGTCGGCGAGCCGTTACCCCTCAGGGCCATTCTGGCGACCGCTCCCGAGGCGCTATCGGGAGTTCGCATCGTTTCATGCCTGTTGCCTGGCATGAACGAATTCGACTACGCGGCCTTACATCCAGACGTTCGTCTGACGACCTTTCTACTACCCACCGGTCTTCGCGCGTCCTTTGAAGCTGGCCGCGCGCGGGCGCGGCCGCTTCCCTATTCCCAAATCACGGCAGCCTTTGCCGCCGATCCTCCCTTCGACCTGGCGATCTTTCAGGTGACGCCACCGGACCCGGCGGGTCTGTGCTCCTTTGGACCGGTAAGCGACTTTCCAGGCCTGATCTGGCCGCGTGCCAAGCGGCGAGTGGCGTTCATCAACGCCCGGCTTCCGCGTGC
>JANYFU010000093.1 GCA_025359665.1 Caulobacteraceae bacterium | reverse complement strand
GTCTAATTGATTCTTTGACATGGTGATAGTTTCTTAAAATCTGTATATATCTCAGTGTCTTCCCGGTCTGGTTAGGACGGCAATAGTCCTTGCGGCATGGAAAGCTTGCCCGCGCGCATTTCAACATTGCGCTGTAGCGGGCAAGCTTTCCATGCCGCTCCGCGCCGGGCGCGGGCCTGAAGCATCGAACGGCGCCTGACTTGTCACGCTATCATCTGCCGACCGGCGTCTACGGTTGTCTTCGAGGTCACGGTCGGGCCTTGGAGGCGGTTTCGTCCGTGCCGTCATGGTCGCGGTCAGGCGGCAGGTGGGTGGGCGTCTCTATGTCCCCAACGAGGTGTTGTCCTCGACGCTATAAACGAGATCACCCGGTTTTGACGTCCGGTTACGTCTTCGCCAGGGCTGTCAGGCCCACCTGAAGTCGGTATCCGTCCGCCAAAGCTTGTCTAGCAGGATCGCCAGTTTTCGCGCCACGGCGACCCTGGCGCGCTTGGCGCCTTTGCTCGCCGCAAGCGACTTGCCCCAGGTCTGAATGGCGCACTCTCGCTTGACCCGACTGAGCAGGCTGTTGGCCGCCTCGTAGAGGGCTGACCGCAGCATCGGGTCGCCCGCCTTCGATATGTGGCCCTTCACGTCGCGCTCGCCAGATTGCGATCGCCTGGGGACCAGCCCGGCATAGGCGCCGGCGTCCTCGCCACGCGCGAACCGCGTCGGATCCTCGATGCTGCTTTTGAAGCTGAGCGCGACGATGGCGCCAACACCCGGCGCGGTCATCAGACGCTGGCAGACCGGGTCAGCGGCGGCGCGGACCTGGAGGGCCCGCGACGAGGCTTTGATCTGGCCTTCCAGCGCCGCCACCGCGGCGTTGAGCGGCGCCAGGATCCCGCGCAGTTCAGGCCTCTGGCCATACAACGCCTCAAGCCGTTCAAGCCGCTTGGCCGGCGTGGTCACCGCGCCCATCCGCAGGCCGAACAGCTTCAGCAGGCCTCTAAGCTGGTTGACCATGGCCCCATGGGCCTTGACCAGTTGCTCGCGCACCTTCAGCTGCGCCCGGTCCAGATGCGTGGCGCTGTCTTTGATGTGCACCGCCTTGAACCAGCCGGTGCGCGCCAGGTGCGCAAGCCCCTCGGCGTCGTGCACATCGCTCTTGTTGACCCGCGCCGACAAAACGCCCTTGGCGTGACGCGCACAGATACACACCGCCGGCACGCCTCGCTCGACAAGCCCATGATACAGAAACGCAGATAGCGACCCGGTCTCCAGAACAACCCGCTCCACCTCTCGGCAGCGCTTGTTCAGCGTCGTCGCCAAGGCCTGCGGATCGGTCGCGCAGACACCCCGCCACAAAACCTTCCCATCCCTGTCGACCACACAGATATGCGTGGTCTTGTCAGACACATCCAAACCCGCAAATGTCGATCCCATGGTCCGTTCTCCTTCTGAAAGCAGCTCGACACTGACTTCCTAATCCATGGAGGACGGACCTACCTCAATTACGCCATGTCCCTGGATATCCGCCGGTCACGCCTCGGTGATCCCCCGATTGCGGCGGTACGCCTTCCATTCCGCCAGTTCAGCTTGCAGCAGGCCGGTCGCATAGCCACGACGGACCAGATCATTGGTTTGAGTGATGGCGTTTCGCAAGGAGGATAGGTCGAGGATCATCGGGGGAGTTTCGCACAAACGGCGTAGTTGCCATCGAGATCCAAGAGGCGCCGGGCGCTTCTTGGTATCCGCCGGGATAACAAGGTCAAGGGCGAAGGGCGTGATACCTAATCTGTACGCAGTCCTCGGCGAAGGTGGGCTGTTCCATGAAGCGAAGCTTGCGTATTTGTCCCCCATAGATTACAGTTCCCCACGATTGAAGTGCGGCAAACCGAGTTGTTCGCCGATTGGCTCATGGCCATTCGCGACCGAAGAGCCGCGGCGCGGATCGCTGAACGCCTGCGACGGCTTGTCCGAACTTCGCATCGACTATGGACCCGGTTACCGAGTGTATTTCCTCGGGCGTGGAGAGACGATGGTTGTGATTCTCTGCGGTGGTGACAAATCGGGCCAGGATCGCGACATCGCCCGCGCGAAGGCGC
>JANYFU010000080.1 GCA_025359665.1 Caulobacteraceae bacterium | reverse complement strand
CAAGATGGGTGACCATGCCGATCTGGAGATCATCGAACGGGGCGGGCATGGGCGACTCCAACGCGCCCGGAGTGGGCGACGGAACAATCATGCGGCGTGACGCAGCCTCTAGGCAAGCGGCGCCCCTTGGTCCCAAGCGCCCGTCGGCCTAGAAAGCGCCCGCATGAAACATTTGGTCGCCATGATACTGGCCGTAGCGGCGCTGCTGGGCGCCCCCGCGCGGGCGGCTCCGGTCGCCTCCGCCCACGCGACGACCGAGCTGGTGGCGGAGACCGCTGGCGCGGCGCCGGGGTCGACGCTCTGGGTCGCCGTGATTCAGACCCTCGACAAGGGCTGGCACACTTATTGGCGCAACCCCGGCGACGCGGGCGAAGCCACGGCGTTGCGCTGGACCCTGTCGGCTGACTGGCGGGCCGGCGAGATCATCTGGCCGACGCCCAAACGCCTGCCTGTCGGGCCGATCATGAACTATGGCTACGAGGGCAAGGTGGTGCTGCCAGTCCCGCTGCAGGTGCCGCTGTCGGCCAAGCCCGGCGGCAAGGCCACGCTTTCGGCGGTGGTCGACTATCTGGTCTGCGCCGAGGTGTGCGTGCCGGGAACCGTCACCGTCAGCCTGACGGTTCCGGTGGTCGGCGGCGCGCCTGCGGCCGCCCCGGTGTCTGGCCCACTTATCGCCGAGACACTCGCCGCGGCGCCGAAGCCCGCTGGCTTGACGGCGACCTTCGAAACCAGCGCCACGCAGCTGAAACTGGCCATCGCCGGTCCCGCCCTTGCCGGCGCTCCGGCTGCCGACACCTATTTCTATCCCTACGACGAGGCGTTGATCGACCACGGCAGACCCCAGACCATCAACCGAGGGGCGAGAGGGCTGACCGTCTCGATGACCGCCGGCGGCGACTTCGCCAAAGGCGCGATACCGAAGATCGCGGAGGGTGTCCTGACCCTGGACGGCAAGGCCTACGAGATCAGCGCCACGCCTGGGCCGCCTCCGGCCGGCGCGGCGGGGCTCGGCCCGCCGGCGGTGGCCGCGCCTTCCGACCTCGGGGCAGACCTGGGATCGGGCCTGGTCCTGGCGCTGGGCGGCGCCTTCCTGGGTGGACTCATCCTGAACCTGATGCCCTGCGTATTTCCGATCTTGTCAATGAAGGCAGCCGCTCTGGCCGGTCACGCCGGCGAGCCCCGTCTGGCACGCGCCCAGGCCCTGGCTTTCCTGGTCGGGGTTCTGGTGAGCTTCCTGGGCTTGGCGGGGGCGCTGGTGGCGGCGCGGGCCGCCGGCGCGGCGGTCGGCTGGGGATTTCAACTTCAATCGCCCTTGGCCGTGGCGCTGCTGGGTCTGGTCATGCTCGCCGCGGCGTTGAACCTGTCGGGCTTGTTCGAAATCGGAACCTCGGCCCAGGGACTGGGTTCGGGATTAGCCTCGCGGGGCGACCTCATCGGCTCGGCGTTCACCGGCGTGTTGGCGGTTATCGTCGCGGCCCCGTGCACCGCCCCCTTCATGGGTCCGGCCCTCGGCTTCGCGCTAACCCAATCGGCGCCGGCCGCCCTGGCCATCTTCCTGGCCTTGGGCCTGGGTTTCGCGGCCCCGTTCACCCTGTTGTCCCTCAGTCCGGCGCTGATCCGCCGCCTGCCAAGGCCCGGAGCCTGGATGGACCTGTTCAAGAAGGCTCTGGCCTTTCCGATGTATGCCGCCGCCGCATGGCTGGTCTGGGTGCTGGCCCAACAGACCGGACCGGATGGGCTGGCGCGAATGATGGCGGCGATGGTCGTGCTGGCCTTTGCCACCTGGCTGTTCGGCCTGGGTCAGCGGCGGGGCGCGGTAGGCCGGGATGGTGGCGTGATCGCCCTTTCCGCCGCCGCCACCCTTAGCCTGGCCGGCGCCGTCGCCCTGGTGGCGGTCGGCGCCTATGGTCCGCCGGCCGGCGCTGCGTCGGGCGCCAAGGTTTCAGCGGGCGATCTGCCGGCGCAACCCTGGAGCGTGGAGACCCTGAGCGCCCTGCGCGCCGCGCACAAACCAGTTCTGGTGAATTTCACCGCCGCCTGGTGCGTCACCTGCCAGGTCAATGAGCGGGTGGTGTTCAACACCGGCGAGGTGGCGGCGGCCTTCAAGCGGTCGGGCGCGGTCTATCTTGTCGCTGACTGGACCAACCGAGACGGCGCCATCGCCAAGGCCCTCGGCGAGCAGGGACGGATCGGGGTTCCACTCTATCTGCTGTATGGAGCCGAGGGGGGCGAGCCCAAGGTACTTCCCCAACTGCTTACCCCCGCCCTGGTGGCGGAGGCCCTGGACCATGCCACGAAGCCGGCAGCCTGACCGCCGAACCACCACCCTTGCGACTTGCCCCCCTGACCGCGAACCGATAAGCGCCCCCTCATGACCACCGACGTTCCATCACGGCCCAAGGCGCGGGCGCCGCGCGGGTTCCAGGATCGGCGGGCCGACGCCCTGGCGGTCGAACGCAAGATCCTGGCTGCGGTGTCCCGGGTCTATGAGACCTATGGATTCGAGCTGCTTGAAACCGGCGCCCTCGAATATGCCGACGCCCTGGGGAAATTCCTGCCTGACGCAGACCGTCCCAACGAGGGCGTGTTCGCACTCCAGGACGACGACGACCAGTGGATGGCCCTGCGCTATGACTTGACCGCGCCCCTGGCCCGGTTCGTGGCCGAACAGAGCGACAGCCTTCCCAAACCTTTCCGGCGCTACGCCTTCGGGCCGGTATGGCGAAATGAGAAGCCGGGACCTGGCCGCTATCGCGAATTCCTGCAGTGCGACGCCGACACCATTGGTTCGGATCGGCCCGAAGCCGACGCCGAGATCATCGCCATGGCGGTCGAGGGCTACGGCGCCGCTGGCCTGCCCCCATCGGCCTTTACCCTTCGCATCAACAACCGAAAGCTGCTGAACGGCCTGCTGACCGCCGCGGGTGTCGGCGATTCCGGCCAGAAGCTGGCCGTGCTCCGGGCGGTGGACAAGCTGGACCGTCTGGGCGCGACGGGCGTTGCTGCCTTGCTGGGCGCAGGCCGCAAGGACGAGTCGGGCGCCTTCACCAAGGGAGCCGGGATCGCGTCGGCCGCCATCGATTCCGTTCTCGCCTTCGTCGAAGCGGCGCGAGAAACGCGCATCGCCACGCTGGATCGGCTGGCCCAGGTCATCGGCGGTTCCATCGAGGGAGACGAAGGCCTGGCGGAGCTTTCGCGTATCGACGACGCCCTGACCCGCCTTGGGGTGGCCGACGACCGGGCGGTGTTCGACCCGTCCATCGTCCGCGGCCTGGAATACTATACCGGCGCTGTCTTCGAGGCGGAGCTTTCGCTCCAGACGCCCGGAGACCATGGCGAGCCGGTCCGGTTCGGTTCGATTGGCGGCGGCGGACGATACGACGACCTGGTGGCCCGATTTACCGGTCAGCGGATGCCGGCGACGGGTTTCTCATTCGGCGTCTCGCGACTGGCCGCGGCGCTGGCGGCGTCGGGCGGTGGGCTGGAGAAGGCCCGCGGCCCCGTGGTCATCCTGGCCCTCGATGGCGCGCTGATGGGGGAATATTTCGCCCTGGCCGGCGAGCTTCGCGCCTGTGGCGTAGCGGCTGAAGTTTATCTGGGGTCTTCAGGCATGAGGGCCCAAATGAAATACGCCGACCGCCGCCTGTCTCCAGCCGCGGTGATCATGGGTGGTGACGAAATGGCCGCCGGAACCGTCACCATCAAGGACCTCGACCTTGGCCGAAGCCTCGCCGGCGCGGTGACAGACAACCAAACCTGGCGCGACGACCGCCCGGGACAGATCACCGTGCCGCGCGCCGAATGGCTGGCGCGCGTGCGGCGTATCGTCGAGACGGCGGCGTGAGACTGGAGGCCCCCGTCCCGCCGGATGTGTTGGCCGCGATCCAGGCGCCGTTCCTTGAGACGCCAGCCCATCTGTTCGACGCGCCGGTCCTCCAGCCGCTAGGTCAGCTGCTGGATCTGGCTGGAGAGACCCTCCGAGAGCGGCTGTTCGTGGTCCAGGGCGATGGACCAGAAGCCTGCCTGCGAACGGACTTCACCTTGCCGGCTCTACGCGCGCACCTTGAGAGCGGCCGGCCAGAGGGTCGCTACTTTTATAGTGGTCACGCCTTCCGCGTGGCGCCTCGGGGCACGCGGCGGTCCGAGGAGTTTCCGCAGATCGGCGTCGAGGTCTTCGAGGCCAATGATGACGCCCTGGCCGACGCGGAGATGGCGGCTCTGGCCTGGCGATCGGCGATCGCGGGAGGACGCTCCGATCTGACCTTGCTGCTGGGCGACGTTGGGTTGTTCGGAGTTTTCGTCGATGCCCTCAAGGTAGCTCCGCCGCTGGCATTGCGCCTCAAGCGGGCGTTCTCGACGCCGCGCCGCCTCCGCGCCGCGCTCGGCGCCGCCGTCACCGGCGGGGGAGAGACCCTCGCGGTGGGCGGCCGGCTGGCGGGACTTTTGGCTGGTCTTTCGGAGGCCGAGGCCGCTGGCGTCCTTGAGGAGATCTGGGCCCTGGCCGGCATCGATCCGGTCGGCGGCCGGTCGGCGGCGGTAATCGTCCACATCTTGGCCGAGCGCGCGGCCCTGGCCACGGCGACGCGACTGACATTGGGACAGGCTGATCTTGTGCGCCGCTTCCTGGCCATCGCTGGCGGCCCCGTGGAGTCGCTCGCGGCGGTGACGCGCCTCGTCGGGACGGTGTCGCCAGGCCTTGAGGCCGCGCGGGCGGCCTGGGATCGCCGGGTCGCCGCCCTGATCGACGCCGGGGTTCCATCCGGGTCCCTGCGGTTTTCAGCGGCGTTTGGCCGTGCGTTTGGCTACTATGACGGTGTGCTTTTCGAGGTGCGCAGCGAGGCTCTCGGCGAGGACAGGCCAGTGGCGGCCGGCGGTCGCTACGATAGTCTTCCCGCGAGACTGGGGGCATCACTGCCAACGGGAGCGGTGGGTTGCATGGTTCGTCCTGGCCGGGCCTGGGCTGGGGCCGGCGAATGACGGAGCCGTTGGTCATTGCAATCCCTTCCAAGGGCCGGCTGAAGGAACAGGTAGATGGCTGGCTCTCGGACTGCGGCCTGACGCTGAGAACGGCCGGCGGTGTCCGCGGATATTCCGCCACCCTCGACGGCTTCGACGACGTTCAGGTCCGCCTAGCATCCGCCTCGGATATCGCATCTGACCTCAATGCGGGTGAAATTCACCTTGGCGTCACCGGGGAGGATCTACTTCGAGAATCCGATGATGGGGCCGAGACCGGCGTCATGCTGTTGGCGGCCTTGGGGTTCGGGCGCGCCGATCTAGTGGTGGCGGCGCCCAAGAGCTGGGTCGATGTGGAAACCATGGCCGATATTGATGATGTCGCGCATCTCTATCTGGCGCGGACCGGCCGCAGGTTGAGAGTGGCGACAAAATATCTGACCCAGACCCGGGTGTTTTTCGCCAAGCACGGGATAGCCGACTATCGCCTGGCCGAGTCAGGGGGGGCGACGGAGGGCGCGCCAGCGGCAGGAACCGCCGAACTGGTGGTGGATATCACCACGACGGGAGCCACCCTGGCCGCCAATGGCCTGAAAATCCTGTCCGATGGGCTGATCCTCAAGAGCCAGGCCCATCTAGCCGCGGGGTTGCGCGCGCGATGGGGCGCGGGCCATCTGGAAACCTGCCGCCGCTTGCTGACGATTTTCGACGCCCGGGAGCGGGGCAAGACCCTGGCCAGCCTGACCTGGCCGTCTGGCCAGGACGCCGAGGCCAGGGTCGCTTTGGCGATGGCCTTGAAGACCGGGCGCCTCCCCCGCGCCAACGGCGCCCTGATTGAGCGGTCTCGACTGTTCCAAACGGTGACCGCGCTGACGGCGGCCGGTGTCGGTCCGGTGACGGTCGAGAGGCCCGCCTTCGTGTTCGAAGCCGCGTGTCCCGCCGCCGACCGCCTGGACGCGGCCATGAGCCAGGAGACACAAAAAGGGTAAAATCGTTCTGCCTAGCCCGGTGGGGATCACATTTCGTTGCACCCAGTTTCAAATTTCCGTTGACTTGGGGATGAAATAACCTATCCGTCTCAACGTGGGATGCAAAAGGCTGTTCTTACAAAGCCGACGTCTCCAGCGTTTCGAGGAGGGAACGCCCGTACGGACCGCGACCGAAACGGACCTTTGAAACTCGCCACGGCGCCGTCCGCGGCGAGTTTTTTCGTCTATGAAGGGTGAATGTCCAGGATCACCGACTACGATAGCCAACTGCGCGAGCTGCAGATCGGTCTGGTACGACACCAGATCTGGGCAATGGCCGAGGGCGCGAAAGCCCTGGTCATTCTCGAAGGCCGCGACGGGGCGGGCAAGGACGGAGCCATTGCGAGGATAATCGAGCACCTGGCCCCGAGAAATACGCGGGTGGTGTCACTCCCCAAGCCGTCCGACCGCGAGCATTCCGAATGGTATTTCCAACGCTATGTCAGATGGCTGCCGGCGGCCGGCGAACTGGTGATCTTCAATCGCTCCTGGTACAATCGTGCTGGCGTCGAACCGGTAATGGGCTTCTGTACGCCAACCGAACATGAACAGTTCCTGCGCGAGGTCGCGGGTTTCGAAGCCATGGTGCAAGGCGCCGGCATCAAGCTGGTCAAAATCTGGCTCGACATCACCAAGCACGAACAGGCATCGAGACTTCGGGCCCGTCAAGAAGACCCAATCAAACGTCTGAAGATAAGTGATCTGGACACTGTCGCCCAGCGCAAGTGGAAAGCCTATTCCACAGCCCGCAACGAAATGCTGTCACGCACCCACACGGACTTGACTCCCTGGAACTGCGTGCGCGCCAATCACAAGAGGGCTACCAGACTGAACGTAATCCGCCTTCTGCTTCAGACCCTGTCGCCGGTGGAAATCCGGACGGATTTCGCGCCGCCGGATCCCAGCGTCGCCTTCCGGTTCGAAACGACGGCGCTAGTCGACGGGCGGCTGGCCAAATAGCTTAGCCGACGCCAGCGCGACAGGAACGCTTTCCCTAGACGCCTGGCAGGATACGTGGCGTGGGGTGAGCGTTTGGCTTTTGTGAATTCGATGGCGTTGAATTCATCATCTTCAGTACTTTTAACAGACTTGCGTCACGAAACAATAGGTTGCCTTGACCATCTTCGGTGACCATTTGGGAATCTGTGATTTTCGTTTCCATGATAATATCCTAAACTCCGTAAATGTTTAAATTTCGAGAGAAATCACATTCTTATGACACAACTTAACAATTTGATTGTCACCACTATCCTCGTTGTCGTCAATCATAATATCCCGCAACCGCGCAAATGCCGCAGGTGCGGGCTGGTAGGCGGAGTCTAGCGGGACCGATAAACGCAATATCCGCTCTCCCTCAACATAGATCAGCCCATGGCGACTCAATTCGTGGATAACCAGCGGTAGATGCTCTCTCTCCGTCCCATCCAATACGAGTTGGTCAAACGAAATAATACCGTCCGACTGCGCGAGGACCTTCCGGTATGTCCCCTTAAGAGAGAAGGCTTTGGCGGCGCCTTCATGCCGTGTATCAAATATAATGAACCTGGAACCATCTTCTATGTGCGCCAACAGACTTTCCCCGGCGTCTTGGCGCCACCGATCTATGGCGACTCTAAGCTCCAGCGTATAATCCGCGATTGACTCGTCGCCGGCAAAACTACCTGTAAAATAATAGGCCATGTCCACCCGAGCTGACGGGGGCACCCCCGGATAGACGTAGTCGTAGGCGGGAAACGGCTGCAGATTAGCCACGCCAAACGACGCAGGGTTTGAGACGTAAGGGCTGAATCTATCGAAACGAAGCCTTCCGAAACCGCTGGGTGGCTCCAAGTGCGACAGTGCGTCCATTCGTCGCGCCATCTCGTCATAAGCGGCCGGTCTCTCTCCTGGAAATCCAAATATCAAATTCCATAGAGGCGTAATTCCAAGCTCCTTGCACCACTTTAGCAACTGAATATTTTGTATACCTGATACACCTTTGCGCATTAATTTCAATATATCGGTGTCTAAATTTTCTATTCCAGGCTGTATTTCGCTCAGTCCAGCTTTTCTATAGACAATTAATTGTTCTTTCCGCAAATTTGCTTTGGTCTCATAAAATAAAGACAAATCCATATTTAGATTTACCAGCCTAGGTAGAAATTCTTCAAAATATTGATACGGTATAATATTGTCCGCAGCCGATAGATTGCGGGTTTTATCACCATGTTTCTCCAGAAGATATTGTATTTCTTCGATGGCCCGCCCGGGTGATTTATATCGGAACGCCATTGTGGTACCATTCAGGCCGCAGAATGTGCAGTGGTTTTTTTGACCCCACCAGCACCCGCGCGATGTTTCAAAAATTACCCGGGCCGGCGGCCTGTCATCCTCCCCACGTCGATCATGCTGCGCGAAGAAGTCGTCGAAGTCAGGGAAAGGCAGCCGGTTCATGTCAACCGTCTGCTCGGGTTCGGGGACGACATCTGGCTCGCCATCGATACAACCCTTGAAGTGATCGCGGGTTAGAATGTTGTTTCCCGTCCTTGGACGCCCCTCCAGGACCTCCCTTACATAGGTCGGAAACGCCGTATCGCCCTCGCCGACGCAAACCGCGTCAATGAAGGAGAAGGACTTCATGGTCGCCAAGCCCATCGGTCCCTCGCAGTTCGACCCTCCGAAGACGATATGAAGGTGAGGAAACCGCGCCTTGAGACGCTTGGCTAGCGTGAGCGATGCCACGTGCTGTTGAAAGACAGAGGTAAACCCGACGATCCTGACCGTGTTCCAATCGTGCAACCTGATACAGTCATCGAGAAACGCCTCGACCCGGGACCGGCAAAGCCGGGCGTGATCCCAAGCCTCCGCCAGCTTCTCAAGTGAAGTGTTTTTCAGGTGGGCCGGATGCCCACCCATGATGACATCCTGGTAGTAGCCTTCGTCCCTTGATGCAGACGGCCCCCAAAGCGCCTCGGCGAATATCCATTCGCCGATCAGATCAGTGTTGTGCGGCGCACCGTTGGACGGGGTCGCATAGACCGTTTCGCCGACAAGATCGGCAAAGCTGGCGTTGAAATAGATGACCCGGCTGGAGATACCCACTGCCGTCAGGGCCGATTTGAGAAGGCCAAGGCCAAGCGAGGGCCATGACGTCACGGCAAACGGCATCTGAATTAGCGCAACGTCAAATCGGTCGTCCAGATCTTGGTTCAAAGCTCTGCCTCTATCGTCCGCCCAGCCGATCACGGCCCCCGTCGCGAAAGGAGAACAGCGTCGGCGCCGAAAGCCTTAAATGTCAACAATTGTTTCGCGGCGGGTTGTCGCCCGCGGGTTTCCCCCTTGAGCGGGCTTAAGAGACGGGCGAAGAGACGGACTCAGAGAGGAAATTGCATAAATGGACGTCGATCTGATCGAAAGAACTCTGGAGATCGCGGGTGAGCGGGGCGAGGATCTCACCTCACGAGTCTACCTGCGCCTCTTCGCCGCACACCCGGAAATGGAAGCCCTTTTTATCCGCGACACCAACGGCTCGGTCAGAGGCGAGATGCTTGCCCGGGTCTTCGAGATGATCCTCGATTTCATCGACGGCCGCGCCTACGCCGCCCAGATGATCCAATGTGAAGTGGTCACCCATGAGGGCTATGGCGTGCCTCCTGAAGTGTTCGGAATCTTTTTCTCAACGGTCGCCGACGTCCTCAAGGAGAGTCTCGGCGCCGACTGGACGGCGGACATGGACACGGCGTGGCAGGACCTTCTGGGGGAAATGGTCTGGTTTTCCACCCATCCGGACCAGACTATCGAGGCCAGAGTTGGCTGAAGTCTCGCTATCCGGCCGGCAGGCCCGTCGGATCGCGATCAAGGCTCAGGGCTTCGGTCGTGAGCGACCGGCCGCGGAACCGGATCGGCACGCCATGCAGCGCGTCATCAAGGCTCTCGGCGTGGTGCAGATGGACTCGGTCAACGTCCTTGTCCGCAGCCACTATCTGCCTCTGTTTTCGAGGCTGGGTCCCTATCAGCGAGAGTTGCTGGAAGCCCAGGCCTGGGGGCCAAAACCGTCGCTGTTCGAATATTGGGGTCATGAGGCGTCGCTCATGCCCCTGGCGATGCAACCCCTGTTCCGCTGGCGAATGGCCCGGGCAAGGGCGGGCGAGACCTGGGCCGGCCTCGCCACCTTTCGCAGAGACCAATCGGATTTCATCGACGCCGTCCTGAAACGCATCGAATGCGACGGACCAGTGACGGGAGGCGATTTCGCCGAAGCGCCGCGCGCGGTCGGCTGGTGGAACTGGAGCCGCGGCAAGCGCGCGCTGGAGTGGTTGTTCTGGGCCGGATTGATCACCACCCGGGCCCGGCGGGGCTTTGAGCGGGTCTATGACCTGACTGAGCGGGTCATCCCGCCGGCGGTGCTCGACGCGCCGACGCCGACCGAGCCCGAAGCTCATCGCGCGTTGCTGCTCATCGCCGCCAGGGCTTTGGGCGTCGCGACCGCCGGCGACCTGAGGGACTACTTTCGTATGCCGGCCGAGGGAATCCGCGACCGAGTGGACGAGTTGGTCGAAGGCGGCGGCCTCACTCGCGTGTCGGTGCAAGGTTGGAAGCAGCCCGCCTATTTAGCAGCGAAGGCCGGGTCGAGATCGAAATTAGACGCAGCGGTGCTTCTGTCGCCGTTCGACAACCTGATCTGGCGGCGCGAGAGGGCCGAAAGACTATTCGGGACCAGAATCCGACTGGAAATCTACACGCCGGCCCACAAACGCGAGCATGGCTACTACGTGTTGCCCGTCCTGCTCGGCGATAGGATCGTCGCACGCGTTGACCTCAAGGCGGATCGAAAGGCGGGTCTGCTGCGGGTCCAGGCGGCTCACCTGGAACAAGGCGCGGATGCGGATGAGGCGACCCCGGCGCTTGGCGCCGAGCTTCTGACCATGAGCCGCTGGCTTGGGCTGGGCGGCATTGAAGTGGCGGCTGGTGGCAATATGTCGCAAGCCCTCGCGACCCTGCCCACCCAGGATCGCTGAAACGTCGCCCTGATGTCGACCGTGGAAAGTACGGCGTTGGCCAAATCCCGCCAGTGTGCAATTTTTCCCCAACTTCAGATGCTTGGTGTCCCGGTTCGACGATCGAAGCTCATGATAGGTCAAAATCCTATGAGGGCTCCACGTCCGAGCCTTGGCGTCAACGCAAAATATCCGTTAGACTGCCTTAGAATTTTTGACTAAACGTGACATTGCAGAACCTCGCGTTTGGATCGACACTCGAGGTCAACCCTTGTGAGTGGGTCCGGCGTACGGATCGGGCCTCTTGGTTGAATCGGACGAGGAATACTTCTGAGTTCTCCTTGAAGACTGGCTTTGAAATTCAAAGCCTATGGGGCTGGCTCGGAAAGAGTGCTGATAAGTGGGCAGGCAATTTCGACGCCTGGGAACGAACAAACGCGGGACGCTGAATGCGCAAAATAGCAATTGTTGAAGACGATGCCGCCGAACTTGGTCGGCTGACCGAGATTCTGGCCGCGCATGGGCGATGCGTCGTTTTCGGCGACGGCGAGTCCTTTCTTCGCGCTTTGCACCGAGACACTTTTGACTTGGCCTGCATCGACTGGAATCTCCCGGAAATGACCGGCGTGGAACTGGTCGAGCGCATAAGGAGCGGCGGCCAGGCGCCTAGCCTTCCTATCGTCCTGATCACGGCTCGGAGTTCCGATGAAGATGTCGTGGCTGGATTGGTTTCGGGCGCCGACGACTATGTCACCAAGCCTGTCCGCGCGGTGGTGCTGGGCGCCAGGATCGAGACGCTCTTACGGCGGTTGGCTCCGGCCATGACAGACCGGATTGAGACCTATGGCGAATTCAGTTTTGATCGCTCGACGGAAACGGTCACAAGGGGCGATGAATCGAGCGTGCTTACCGCCAAGGAATTCAACTTGGCGTTGCTGTTTTTCCGCAACCTTCAGCGCCCATTGGCGCGGACCTACTTGATGGAAGAAGTTTGGGGCGCCGCAGCGACCGCCTCGTCCCGTACGCTCGACACGCATGTATGCCGGCTGAAGACAAAACTTGGGCTGACGCCAGCCAGCGGATACAATTTTACGCCGGTCTATGGGTTCGGGTACCGTCTGGAAAAAACCGCGCCAGCGATGGCCGAGATGGCCACTAGCTAAAACGACCCATCAATGTAGGGCGCGACGGTGGCGGACATCGCGACAGACGAGGGCCCCGCGGTTAGATCAGTTTTCCCGACGCGCAGTCGGCTTGTCCTTGAATGGCTAGGCCTTACCATAGCCGCGTCCGCCCTGGTGGCCGTCTTGCTTTTGACCGGAGCGACGGCGCGCCTGGACAACGGCATATATGATTTCGCGCTTAGGCTACACCAACGGCCGGCGCCGGCGAATATCGTCATTGTCGGCTTCGACGACCAGACGATGCGCAAGCAAGGCGAGTGGCCATGGCCACGTCAGTTTCACGCCGCCATCCTCTCGAAAATAGCGCGCGACACGCCCAGATCCATCATCTTCGAAGTCCTGCTCGCAATGAAGGGCTCCGCGTCAGGGGACGAGGCCCTTCTCGAGGTCATGCGGCGGGCTCCGATCTTCCTTCCAGAACTGCTTGACGAACGAGGGCCAGGCGCTGGCGGCTATTTGACGAGCCCTGCAGCCGAACTCGCGCGGGCGGCCGCGGGATTGGGGCGGAGCAATCCCACTCCCGACAGCGATGGGATCGTTCGGCGGGCCGTTCTACTCTCCCAGGTCCAGGGCAAGCCGCTACCGCATCTGATGGTGTCGGCCGCCGGCCATAAGACGGTGAACCGGATTCTGCGGGAAAACACGTCTCGAGCCTATCCGCGCGGCGCCATACCGCCTCCCGACGAAGCCTTAATCCCCTATGCTGGTCCTTCCGGTCGCTATGCCCACGTCTCCGCGCTGGATGTGATCGACGACAAGGTCGCGCCTGGGTTTTTCAGAGACAAATTTGTCCTGGTCGGTGGGACCGCGCCGGGACTTCTCGACAACTACCCAACTCCGCTATCCGGTGTTGCGGGCATGCCTAATGTCGAGATCGATGCGAATATACTCGACGCCGTGCTGCGCGGATTGCTGATCCGCGCGGCGCCCCTCCCGGTTCAACTTGCCTTGTCGTTGGGCTTTCTCTGGGTGTTTTGCTACGGAATTCTAAGGCTTAAGCCTCACCAGCTGGTTATCCAGGGCCTCCTCGGGGCCGTAGTTTGCCTAGGGGGCGCGGTGGCATGCATTGTCTGGCTCCGCGTCTGGCTTCCACCGACACCGGTGCTGATCACGGGAACCCTGCTGCAGGTCGTCTGGGCGTCCAGGCGTCTGCAAGCGGCCAGCGACTACCTGGCCCGCGAACTGGCGGATCTTCAGAGCCGCGCGGGCGGGGCTATCGTGCCGGGTATGGGACGTTCGGGACCGATCATCGGCGATAGCGTCTCACGTCAGATGATACTTATCGACGAAACCCGAGACCGCATTCGGGCCCTGCGCCGGTTCGTCAACGACGTTCTGGCCAATTTTCCCGATCCGGTCATGGTCGTGAGCGCCCGAGGCCGGATTCTGACATTCAATCAGGCCGCCACGCTACTCGGACGACGCCTCGGCCACACGATCGAGATCGGCGCCCAGATCCAACCCCTGCTGGAAGATCTTGAAACGGCGGCCGGCGATGGCCGGCGGCTTTGGCCCCCTCTTCTGGTTCCGGGCGAAGAGACCCCGCGGGGCGTTGGTCCCGGGGGAAGAATCCTTGAAGCCCGCTACACCATAACGGGTGAGAATGACGGCGAGCCGAGAGGCTGGACAATACAATTGGTGGACGTCACCGCGCTGGTGTCCGCCATGCGCCAGCGTGAGGAGGCGCTGAAGCTGTTCACTCATGACATGCGGGCGCCTCAGTCGGCGATCCTGGCGGCTCTGGATCACAAGGAATTCCAGAGCGTGCCGGCGGCTTTGCGCGAAGGTATCCAGAGAAACGCACTGCGCACCCTCAGTCTGGCGGACGGGTGGGTGCGCCTGGCGCAGGCGGAATCCACCGACTATACATTCGAGCCCATTGATCTGTTTCACACGCTGAGCGACGCCACGGACGCGCTTTGGTCAATCGCCCAGGCGGCCTCGATTGAAGTGGTTATTCATGATCCTGGCCGTGAATACGTGGTCTCCGCTGACCGTGGTCTCCTGTCTCGCGCCCTGATCAATCTGATCGACAACGCCATCAAGGCCAGCTCTCCCGGAAAGTCGGTGATATGTACCCTCGGCCCCACACAACTGCATGGCCGACCCGCCGTAGCCCTGACCGTCGCCGACAAAGCCTACGGTATGAGCCGCGACCAACGGGCGAACCTGTTCAAGCGCTTCGCCCGAACCACCACCCATGGCGCGGACGGTCGCAGCCGGCCCGTGCGGTTTGACAGCGTCGGCCTAGGCCTTGCGGTTGTTCATACGGTCGTGACCCGGCACAACGGGCACATCGATTGCGAGAGTGAAGTCGACATCGGAACCACTTTTACGATCAGCCTGCCGCTTTACGAAGATGAAGAGGGCGCGGACTAGTTCGGCGACGCGTCCCAGATATCGAGACAATAGAAAATTTTAGACCAGAAACACGAGGAGACACCATGGCGCGCATCAAAGCCGGCGACATTCACCTGGAGTATGACTCACATGGGCCGGAGGCCGCTGAGGCCATCCTGCTGATCATGGGCCTGGGGGCCCAGATGACCCGATGGTCTCCGGCGTTCGTCGAGAAGCTGGCGGCGAAGGGCTTTCGGGTAGTTCGATTCGACAACCGCGACATCGGTCTGTCGGAAAAACTGGAGGCGGCCGGCCCACCGGATATGGCCGCCATCATGACTGCGCTGTCCCAGGGCAAGACCCCGCCCGCCGCCTACACCCTGAGCGAGATGGCCGATGATGCGGCGGCGCTGCTG
Source organism: Caulobacteraceae bacterium (assembly GCA_025359665.1). Classification (GTDB taxonomy): domain Bacteria; phylum Pseudomonadota; class Alphaproteobacteria; order Caulobacterales; family Caulobacteraceae; genus Acaudatibacter. The sequence continues at coordinate 4,164 of JANYFU010000080.1, read as the reverse complement.
GACGCTCTAGGAATCGACCGCGCGCACATCGTTGGCGCGTCGATGGGCGGCATGATCGCCCAACTGGTGGCGGCCGACCACCCAGCGCGAACTCTGTCGCTCACATCGATAATGTCCACGACAGGCGCCCCGGAGCTTCCTCGGGCCACATCAGAGGCCATGGCCCGGTTGAATACCCCGGCCCCCGATCCCCACGCGGATCTGGAGGCCTATGTCGCCCACTCGATCGCCAGCGCCAAGGTGATGGGTTCCCCGGCCTATCCGGTGTCGGACGGAGACCTGCGGGACCAGGCCATCGCCAATGTCGAGCGCAGCTATTACCCGTTGGGATTCCAGCGCCAGTACGCCGCTATCCTCGCTTCCTCGGACCGCCGCGCCAAGCTGGAAGGCGTGACCGCGCCCTCGCTGGTGATCCACGGCCAGGCGGATCCACTAGTTCCCGTCGAAGGCGGTCGGGACACGGCCGCCAGTATTGCGGGAGCCGAGCTTCTGGAAATCCCTGGCATGGGCCACGACCTGCCTCCCCCCCTATACGACATCGTGGTGGAGGCGATCGCGTCCGTGGCGGCGAGGGCCAGGTTGGTGGAGGCGGCCGTCGCCGCGTGACAGGGAATCCCTAGCCCTTCTTCACGAAGGGGCCGGGTACTCGCGCGCCCCCCTGCATGGCGAACATCCAACCCGGATATTCAGCCGGCAGGGCGCTGGCGGCGTCGAGGCGCGTGATCTCGTCGGGGGTTAGGGTCAGGTCGGCGGCGGCGAGATTGTCGTCGAGCTGCTCCACCGTCTTGGCGCCGATGATCACGCTCATCACCGCAGGCTTGGCCAGCAACCAAGCCAGCGCGACCCTGGCCACCGACACACCGTGGCCATCACCGATCTCGCGCATGGCAGCGACGCAGGCCCATGCTCTGTCCTTGTCCACCGGAGGGAAATCAAAGCTCGCGCGCCGGGCGTCATTGGGCGCCGCCGACCCCGGGCCGAACTTGCCGGAAAGCAACCCGCCGGCCAGGGGCGACCAGACCATCAGGCCAAGCTTTTCCTCGGTCAGCATCGGAATCAGCTCGCGCTCCAGGTCCCGGCCGGCGATGGAATAGTAGGCCTGAAGAGTCTCGAACCGGGCGTAGTCCTTGCGCTCGCTGACCCCCAGGGCCTTGGCGATCTTCCACGCCGCCCAGTTGGACACCCCGACATAGCGCACCACGCCCTCGCGGGTCAGATCATCCAACGCCCTCAGGGTCTCCTCGATCGGGGTGACGCTGTCGTTACCGTGAATCTGATACAGATCGATGTGGTCGGTCTGAAGCCGGTCAAGACTGCCGCGGACACTGTCCATGATATGGCCGCGCGAGGCGCCGCGGTCGTTGGGTCCCGTCCCCATGGACCCGAACACCTTGGTGGCGATGACCACATCCTTGCGGGGGACGCCCAGGTTCCGGAAGGCTTGGCCAAGGCGACGTTCGGACTCGCCGAATGAATAGACGTCGGCGGTGTCGAAGAAATTCACTCCGGAGGCCAGCGCCCGGCCGACGATGTCGTCGACGACAGGTTGTTCGAGCGCGCCGATCGCCTTCCACATGCCGGCGTCGGCGTTGCCGCCGAAGGTCATCGCGCCCAGACAGATTTCCGAGACGTAGAGACCCGTGCGGCCGAGTTGATTGTATTTCATCGAGAGCGCTCCCTGGTTGCCCCCGATCATACCGACCTGGATCGTGTCACGACAGCCATCGTGAGAGACTGAAGATAGTCAGCCCCACTAAGCCGCCGACCAAAGTGCCATTGATGCGGATATATTGCAGGTCGCGCCCGACCTGGAGTTCCAGGCGATCCGTCACCTCCGCCGCGTCCCAGCCGGCCACTACCTGGGCGACGAAGCCGCCGATCGCGTGGCGTTGCGAGGACAGGGTGCGGCGAGCAACGACTCGGATCCATCGGTCGAGCCGATCGCGGGCAAGCGGGTCTTCGGCCAGCCACTGGCCCAGTGCGCGCAGCGCCCGCCCCAGCCCCTCGGCCACGATCGCGCGACGGGCCGCCGGGTCAGCCCCCAGTCGCCGTCCGATCTCGTCCCAGAAGGCGCCGAGACGACGCGGCAGCGCCGGGTCGGACAGGAACCGCTCCTTGATCGCCTCGCCCTTGGCCAGATAGTCGGGGTCCTCGGCGAGTCGGGTGATGAAATCCTCGACCGCTTGGCCGAGGTCGGCTCGCCACGGGTGGTTCGGATCTCCAAGCCCTTGCACCGCGCCCACCAGGCCGCCGGTGAACTTCTCGGCCAGCATTCGGTCCAGCCACTTGGGCAGCCAGCGCCATGAGGCGCCGGACACCTGGGCCTGGATGAAATCCTCGTGCTCGGCCATGTATCCGGCCAGGGTCTCGACGGCGCGATTGAACAGGCGCTGGGCGGCCGGCTCACGCCAGAACCAGCCCAGGATCCGGCTGGCCAGAGGCGACAGTGGCCGCGAACTTCCGGCGCGGCGAATGATCTCTGCCAGCAAAGAGTCCAGCTGTTCGCTGGAGCCGAACATATCGGGCAGCAGGTCGGCCACCCGCGCCGCCAGGATATCGATATGGTCGCCGCTAGTCAGCCAATCAGCCAGCCGGCGCGCCGGTTCGGCCCGCTTCAAGCGCTGGTCAAGCACGCCGGGCGTGAGGAAATTACCGGCGATGAAGTCCCCAAGGGCTTCGCCGATCCGGTCCTTATTGCGGGGAATGATGCCGGTATGGGGAATAGGTAGGCCAAGTGGACGCCGGAAGAGAGCGGTGACCGCGAACCAGTCGGCGCAGGCCCCCACCATACCCGCCTCGGCGAAAGCGGCGATATAGCCGGTCCAGGTCCATTGCGCTGGCGCCCATCGCGTGGCGACAAAGATCGCTGTCATCAAGGCCAGCAGTCCCGTTGCCAGGATGCGCATGCGTCTCAGATCGTGGCGCCGATCGGCGTCTGTCATCGTTACGCGTGGCCTGTCGCTTTGCCGGCCGGCGGGGTATAGGCGGGCTTCGCCGACGGCCCCATTCGTCGCGCGCCGCCCCCCGTCATACAAGCGAGCTCCTCATGGCCTTCACGATATACGACGCATCTATTCCCGTGTTCATCAGGATGCTCGGCAACCTGGCGGCCATTCTGCAAAAGGGCGCGGCCTCGGCGGAATCGCGCGGGATAGATCCCTTGGTGTTGACCAGCGCGCGTTTGGCCCCCGACATGTTCCCGCTGACTCGTCAGGTCCAGATCGCCTGCGACGCGGCCAAGGGTTGCGCGGCGCGGCTGGCCGCGGTGGAGGCTCCGAGCCACCCGGACGTGGAAACCAGCTTTCCCGACCTCCAGGCGCGGATCGATACAACCATCGCCTTCCTCAACACCATCACGCCCACCCAGCTCGAGGGCGCCGAAACCCGCTCGATCGCCATGAAGATGCAGGGTGCGGACTTCACCTTCACCGGGCAGGTGTTCCTGCTGAACCTGGCCATGCCCAACTTCTATTTTCATATCAGCACCGCCTACGACATTCTGCGCCATAACGGCGTCGCCATCGGCAAGCGCGACCTGCTTGGCGGCGTCTGACGACGGCGACGGCCGGCCCCGATTAAAGAAAGGCGCGAAGTTCATCCAGGAAGGCGTCAAGCCGATCGTGATGGACCCAGTGCCCGGCCCGCTCGAAGCTGACGACGCGCGCCTGGTTGAAATGCCTGATGCGGCCATCCTGTTCCGGATTCGAAGCCCAGCTTTCGCGTCCGTAGACCAGCAGAGTGGGGCAGGCGATCCGCGACCACAGGGCCTGCTGGTCCTCGAGGCTGATGTCGGCGGGCGACATGCCGCGCACATAGTTGTCGAACTTCCAGCTGTAGGTCCCATCCTCGTTCTGGCTGACCCCGTGGACGGTCAGGTAGCGGGCCTGGACGGGGGTGAGGTGGGTGTTCTCGGCCTGCATCCGGGCCAGGGCTTCGTCGATGGAGGCGTAGCGGCGGGGCATCCGCCCGGCCACCGCCCTCTGGTCGTCGATCCAGCGACCGAGACGTTCATGGATCGGCGTTTCGGCACGGCGGGCGACCATGGCCGGCGAGGGGCCCATGCCCTCGATCGCCACCAGCTTGGTCACCGCCTCCGGATAGAGCCCCGCGTAACGCAAGGCGATGTTGCCGCCCAGAGAATGGGCGACGATCCGCACGGGCGCG
>JANYFU010000492.1 GCA_025359665.1 Caulobacteraceae bacterium | reverse complement strand
GGCGAAAGGGTCGGTCCGCATTCGGGCGTAGCGAATGGCTAGCAGGTCGGGAATCCGCGTTTTGTCCCGTTCGATCAGGATCGCGACCGGGTCGGGCCGATCGGCTGGTGGCCGCCAGTCGGCCTGCGCGCTCCGGGGCGTCGCGCGCCTCAGCGCCACGCCGATCTTCCGGCGCTCGTCCGGCGACTGGGTGGCCACAGAGGTCGGCGCCGACGAAACCTTCATGCCCAAACCCACCAGCCCAGACCACCCGTCAAGCCCGACGTTCGCTCAGACTACCCGATTCAACGTCCCAGTTGAACCGACCGGCCTTTGTAGCTGACAACCTCATATTCGATGCCGTCCGGGTCCAGGAAATAGAACCGGCGGCCAGGCTCGTAGTCACCATGGTTGAACGGCGCGAGACCCGCGGCGATCACCCGCGCTTCGCTGGCGTCCAGGTCGTCCACCTCCACGCCGATGTGGTTGAGCGGCCGGCCTTTTACGAAGTCGTCGGGCGTGTAGCCAACGTCGCGGCCGGTGTAGAGCGCGACATAGTCGCTGGGCGATCCCACATGGATGGCGTGGCCGCCGTCCCGCGCCGGTCCACGCCAGCGGACTCGCCAGCCGAACACCGCCTCCATCAGCCTGGCCGCGCGCTCGGGGTCGGTAACGGTCACATTTACATGCTCGATGCGGGGCGCGGACATCCTGGCTCATCCTCCTGTGCGGCGCGGGATCGCGCTCGACTTGCGCTTCGTACAACCTCAAGCTAACTTGAGATCAAGTATTATTTTGGAACCCGCATGACGCCGCCACCTACCCTCTCGATCGGCGAGTTGGCCCGCCGGACCGGCTTGTCGGTGTCGGCGATCCGCTTCTACGAGGCGCGAGGCCTGGTCAGCGCGCTGCGCAGCTGCGGCAATCAGCGGCGATTTTTGCGGTCGGACATCCGGCGCCTGTCCTTCGCCCTGATCGCCCAGCGGCTGGGCCTGACCCTTTCTGAGATCGAGGCCGAGCTCTCGTCCCTCCCCCGAGGCCAGGCGCCGACGCGGGAAGACTGGCGGGCGATGAGCGTGCGCCTGCGCGGCGCCCTGGAGACAAGGATCGCGATGCTGGAGCGGACGCGCGATCTGCTGGATGGCTGCATCGGCTGCGGTTGCCTGTCCCTGGACCGCTGCGCCCTCTACAACCCGGGCGACCGCGCGGCGCGCGCCGGGGCCGGTCCACGATTCCTGCTTGGAGATCGCGCCTCCGATTTCGAGGAGGCCTAAAGTCCTTTTCCAGCCCCTCTATCAATGTTCCGTCACCCGCATCAGCCCTTCCACCAGCGCATCGAACACCACCCGGCACCGAACGCTGGTCCTGAGATCCTCGTGCATTACCACCCAAAGACCAAGCTCGACGGCGACCTCGGCTTCCAGCACGCGCTCGAGACGGCTGTCCCGCCTGGCGATGGAAACATGGCACATGCCGATACCAAAGCCCGCGCGGATAGCGGCGAGCTGGGCGAGATCACTGTCGGCGCGCAGGGCGAAACTGGCGCGGCTCAGCCCCTGCTGCCGCGCCATGATGGCACGGGTGGCGGGGGTTTCCCGATCGAAGCCGATCACGTCGTGGTGGGCCAGATCCGCCATCGTTCGCGGCCTGCCGCGCCGGTCCAGATAGTCGCGGCGGGCATGCAGCCCCAGCGTGATCGACGGCAGCCGCCGCGCGATCAGGGCATCCTGGGCCGGCTCGACCATGCGCAGGGCAATATCGGACTCCCGCCTCAGCAGATCGTCCAGAGTGTTGGCGAGCACCAGTTCGATCACCAGCGCGGGGCGCCGTCGCCTAAGCGCGGCGAGGATCGGCGGCAGGAGTTCGACGCCAACCACCTCGCTGGCGGTGACCCGGACGGCCCCGCGCGCCTCGCCCGGGCGACCGCTGGCGGTTCGCCACAGCGTCGCGGCGTCGAGGGCCAGGGCCTCGGCGTGTGGCGCAAGCTCCAAACCCATTTCGGTCGGCGTCAGCCCCCGCTGTGAGCGCACGAACAGCTCCGCCCCGACCGCGCGCTCCAAGGCCTCGATGTGGCGGGCGACGGTCGGCTGGGTGAGCCCCAGCCGCCGGGCGGCGCCCGATAGCGATCCCTCCCGCGTCACCGCCAGGAAGGTTCGATAGAGATCCCAATCCGGTTCAGAGCTCATTCTTTACCGTTTAGCAGCTCCTATCATTTCGGCAATTTTCGTTCAACCTGCTCTCTGTCACTTTCACCACATCGGACGGCTTTCCCGTCTGGTTGCGATCGGAGGCGTGATCATGACCAATACAACCCTGGTGCTCGGCTACGGCGCGGTGGGCCGGCCCGTTGTCCAGGCCCTGCTGAAACGGGGCGACGCCGTGCGGATCGGCCAGCGCGGCCCGATCGCCGATCTGCCGCCCGGCGCGACCTATATCTCGTGCGACGTCACCGACGCTGGCTCGGTGCGCCGAGCAGTCGAGGGGGTTTCTCAGGTGGTGTTGGCCGTGGGCTTTGCCTACGACTCGCGTCTTTGGCGCACGGTCTGGCCGGCGACGATCGGCAACCTGATAGAGGCCTGCGCGGAAACCGGCGCCCGCATCGTGTTCGTCGACAATCTCTACCAGCTCGGCCCCCAGACCTCGCCGAGGCGCGAGGACATGCCGCTGACCGATCACGGCCAGAAGCCCGCGATCCTGGCGGCGGTGACACTAACCTGGATGGCCGCGGCGCGGGCTGGACGCGTGCGCTTCTCCGCCCTGCGCTGCACGGATTTCTACGGCCCAGGCGTGGCCGTCTCGCACCTGGGATCAAGCGCATTCGGGGCCTTGGCCGAGGGGAAGCCGGCGCTGCTGCTGGCGCCGCCCGACACGCCCCATGACTTCGCTTATGTGCCCGACATCGCCAGGGCGGTGGTCACGCTGCTCGACGCGCCGGACGACGCCTATGGCCAGGTCTGGAACATGCCCTGCGCCCCCACGCTGACACCGCGCCAGATTCTGCGGCTCGGCGCGGAGGCCATCGGCGTCAAGCCGCGGATCACCGCCGTCCCCCTGTGGCTGCTGCCGTTACTCGGCCTCGCCGTGCGCTTCATGAAGGAAGTGGCGGACGTCGTCTTCACCTGGGACCGGCCGTACCATGTCGACGGGAGCAAGTTCACCACCCGCTTCTGGTCCGATGTCACCCCCTTCGAGATCGGCGCGCCCGCGACCGCGCGGTCGTTCGTGTAAATTCGGAGATAGACTGCGATTTTGCGAGCCACACCAGATCACTCATCTGGCCGGGCTGGTGATCGACTTGCCGTATCGACCCAGGATCGTTGATACGACCGGAAGCTGATCGATCAGGCGTATCGTCGCCGCGGTGGAAAATTCCAGATCCGGCCGCTGGAAAATGGCGAGGCAGAGTTCACCAGGATCGTGGCGGGACTGATAGCCGATCCCGTCGGGAGCAGCCGGGTGGCGCCAAAGGGCGTCGGCCCAGGCCCCGCAGACATCGTAGGGTCCCGTCGAAATGGCGTTGTCGCAACCGACCCGCTGCAAGCCATCGCCATGCAGCCGCGCCAACCTCAGCGCCCGGGAGCAGCGCAGGTCACTGGACGCTCGGGAGGTGAGGTCACCATAGGCCACCATTGTGCGCCTTGGATTCCTGAGAAGGGTTTCCACAAGGGCGCCGGGCAGTGTGACGCCGACGTAGAGCACGCCGAACACCCCCGTCAGGCTGTCGAACCGATAGGTTGGCGGATTGCCGGCGCCAGGTCCAAAAAAGATCGGGTCATTGGCCAGCCGGTGGACCCGGGCCAATGACGCACCAGCCGCTACGATATCCAGCGGAAGATCGATCGCGTCCAGCCAGGTTGGCGGACCCGGAGCCCGGCCCGAAGGTCCCCGGGTCACGCGAAGCCGTCACCGCGCTCGACGTCCAGCAACCGTCCGATGGAGTCCGACCAGCCGCCAGCGCGCAACACCTCCAGAGGGCTTAGCCCATCGAGCGTGTCGTCGGCGGCCAGAAGAAAGTCGAGCGTCACCCAGGGTCCGGCCTCGGCGAAGGCCTGCACCACCTTGGGCAAGCCGGCGACGACCTCATGGGACGGCTCGTCGAACTGGCGCCGGGGATAGCGCCAATCGCCGCCTTGGCGGAACGCCAGCAGGCCATGGGCGCGGCGCCGCTTGTCGACGCCCTGGCGGGTGATTCCGAGCAGAAGGCCAACGTCCTCGGCCGAAAGCGAGCCCCCGGCCGCGCTGAGCAGCTCCATCTTATGCTCGGCGTTGCGGGCGATCAGCGGCGCGAGGGGCTCAAGCTCGGCCACCGCCGAGCCCACCGCCTCCGCGTCGCCCAGCACCCGCGCCAGAGTCCCGATATCGGTCGTGGCGGCAAGGGCTTCGGCGAGGCTCTCGGTAGAGGCTTGCATCGCGATGCGGTTCAGGGCGTCCATCGATCGGCGCTGAAAGGCCGCGCGCACCGGATCGGCGCTTACGGCGAACCCGATGGTCGACACGGTTTGCGGGTTTGAGCGCGAGATCATGGCCATTTTTCAGTTGACGTAGGGTCTATGGGTTTCCCGCGTCACCTCGTCAACTCCTGTTGGCCATTCGCTTGCCCATCAAGGCGTCAAGGTTTCGTTGACGACCCGATTGCGGGGGCACGGACAGAGTAACTCACAAACGGTCCATCTAAAGTTGATCGAGATCCCGGCGCGCCGGATCGGTCCAGATGACAACGGGCATGGATTGAAATTCAGGCGCCGGGCGCCGGCGGCTCGTCGGGTCCGCCCCAGGACGCCAGCCATTCCATCATGGCCTCGTGGCTTATGACCCGACCCTCGGCATAGGCGGCCTCGGCTTCGTCGAGGGCGCGTTCTTCCTCAGCATCATCGATGTCTTCGAAGAGTGAGGGATCAA
>JANYFU010000079.1 GCA_025359665.1 Caulobacteraceae bacterium | reverse complement strand
CTGGCGGCGACCATGTCGGACTATCTGGTCCAGCGCATCACCAGCTCGCCCAGAGTCACATTGCATAGCCGCACCGAGATCACCGCGCTCGAGGGGGACGAGCGGCTGAGGTGGGTGACGATCACCAACCGCGGGACCGGCGCCAGCCAGACCCTGGATGTCGGCAATGTGTTCCTGATGATCGGGGCCGACCCTAACAGCGACTGGCTGAACGGCTGTCTGGAACTCGACGCCCAGGGCTTCATCAGGACCGGCCACACCGACGGGGCGGCCACCCTGGTGTCGCCCTACCAGACCACCTTGCCCGGCGTTTTCGCGGTGGGCGATGTGCGGTCGGGATCCGTCAAGCGGGTGGCGTCAGCCGTGGGCGAAGGCTCGGTGGTGGTCCATGCCGTTCACCGGTTCCTCACCCCCGACCCGACCCCCGGCCCCCCCTAAGGACGACCGTCCGCCCTGCACCGACCGAATCAAGCTACGGCCGTCCCGCGGCGGAGGCGGCGCGACGCCGCGCCCACTGACCCGATTCCCATGAGCATCAGCAGCCAGGACGACGGCTCGGGGACGGCGCTGACCGCCACCGTGCCGGCGCCGCCCAAGCCGATGGGGCTGTTCAACACACCGCCAGTGTTGGCGTCGAGACGAAAGAAATTCGCGAGTCCCTGGTAGGTCACCGCCACTTGGGGGATCGCGGTGTCGATTGAATCCGATCCGGTTCCGAAGGCTTCGATATAGAATGTGTCTCGGGTCTGAATTCCGGGACGCTCTGGAGAGTCGGCCTCCGAATAGACATCGGCCTGGCAGCAGGTCGTCGGCAGATCGACTTCCTGGGCGCCGTAGGCCGCCGGACTGACGTGGACCGTCACGCCGCCGATGGTCAGGGTCGCGCCGAGAATCGGAGAGGGGATGCCCAGATCGGTCCCTCCTTCGATGTAGTCACCAGATCCGGGCGTCGTCACTCTATGGCCAACCGTGGTCTCATAGACGAAACGGGCGACGAAGGTTTCGCCGGTCAGGTCACCAGTCGTGGGCCCGAAAATACCGGCGGCGTCGAGGCCAGAGGAAACCGTGCCAGTGTAGACCGCCTGGAGGGTGATGGCGGGCGCGGTCGTCGCGGCCATCAGGGCGACTCCGGCCAAGGCCGCCGCGCCAAGTTTGATCCCGGAAATCTTGTTCCCAGACATGATGGTTGCGGACATGGTCGTTCCCCTAGGGTTCAGCCGCGGAACGCGACACCCCAACCCGAGACGCGTTTTCGCCTTGATTTGCCCCTGGCGCAATGGACCGAATTGCGTGTCGCCGTCAAAGCGCCTTCAGCCAGGCCAGCAGTCGCTGGTTCACTGCTTCCGGCCGCTCCTGCTGGGTCCAATGGCCACAGCCGGGAAGGATGTCGCAGCCGCGCAGGTCGGTGAGCTGGCTCTTCATCAGCGGCACGAAATCGATCCGGCCGAACATTGTCAGCACCAGGTCGCGCTCGCCGCCGATGAACAGGCTGGGCTGGTCGATGGTGCGGCCCTGGAACTGCTTGAGATAGTCGAAGTCGCGGTCGTGGTTGCGGTAGCGGTTGATCGGGCCGCGAAAGCCCGAGCGCTCGAACTCGCCGACGAAATAGTCGAGGTCGGCGGGGGTCAGCCAGGCGGGGAAGGGGTCGGGGTCGGGCAGGCGAAGCAGCAGCGGATCACCCGCGACCTTGTCGCTGGGCCAGGTTCCGTCGGGGGCGTCGCCGCTGATCGCATAGTAGAACCTGCGCAAGGCGCCGCGCACATCGGCCTGCATCTCGGCCTCGGCCACACCCAGGGCCTGGAAATAGTGCTGGTAGAAGAACTTGCCGCGGCTGGTGAACACTTCCTCGATCATTGCCGACATCGATCGGACCGGCACGCCGACGTAGGGCACCGAGAGCCCGGCCACCGCCCGCACCCGATCCGGGCGGATCAGGGCCGAGTTCCAGACTATCGGCGCGCCCCAGTCGTGCCCGATCAGCACCGCCGGAGCGCCGGGGCTCAGAGCCTCGACGGCGCCGGCGACGTCGGCGACCATCCGCTCCATCGCATAGGCCTCCACGGGGTAGGGCTTGTCGGAGCCGCCATAGCCGCGCACGTCGATGGCTGCGGCGGTGAAGCCGGCCGCCGCGATCGGACCGATCTGGTGGCGCCAGGAGAACCAGGACTCCGGAAAGCCATGGACCATCAGGACCAGAGGACCCTCGCCCTCCACGGCGACGCGGAGGGAAAGCTCACCGACATTGACG